>DAOWDO010000009.1 GCA_030638985.1 Dehalococcoidia bacterium
TATGGTTATTGAGGTTGAACATCTAGTCAAATGCTATGGTACCATCAGGGCAGTGGACGACATAAGCTTCCAGGTAAAGCGGGGCGAGGGCTATGGCATGCTGGGGCCAATTGTTGCCGGCAAGACTACTACTGTTGAAATAATAGAGGGGCTACGCCCCGCAGACTCGGGCCGTGTATCTGTTCTGGGATTAGATATATCTAAAGCACAGAATGAAATAAAGCAGAAAATTGGCATTCAGCTGCAGGCACCTTCATTGCTGCCCCTCCTGCGAGTTGAAGAAATACTGGACGTCTTTGCCAGCTTTTATAAACGCTCCCTGCCGGTGGACAGCCTGCTGGAGCTGTTATCCCTGAAGGAAAGCCGCAAGATACTGGTAAAGAACCTGTCGGGTGGTCAGCAGCAGCGCCTGTCAGTGGCCATGGCACTGGTTAACGACCCGGAGATAGCCTTTCTGGATGAACCGACAACCGGCCTCGACCCGCAGGCAAGAAGGGGGCTGTGGTCAGTAATTGCAGATATGCGCGCCAGAGGCAGAACCGTCTTTCTGACCACTCATTACATGGAGGAGGCGGAGCACCTCTGTGACAGAGTGGCCATCATTGACCACGGCAAGATTATCGCCCTGGGAACACCGGCGGAGCTGATAAGCAGTTATTTCAAGGAGAGTGCCATCCAGTTTGAAATGCAGCCGCCGCCACCCGAGATGGTTTTGCAAACCTTCCCCGGAACTACTCAGGCAGTGGTGAGCGATAACGAGGCCATCGTCTACTCAAACAATATCCCGGCAACGATGTCAGCTATACTGAAGTACGCTGAAAAAGTGGACCTGGCCGACCAGCTTAAAAACCTTCAGGTCAGAGGGTCCACCCTGGAGGATGTATTTCTCAAGTTAACCGGCAGGAGAATAAGAGAGTGAAGTCCTTCGCAAAGCTGCTATTGGCCGCTTTCAGGCAGTTCTACCGGGATAAAACGGCTCTCTTTTTCACCTTTGCCTTCCCCCTGCTGTTTATGCTTCTCTTCGGCTTTATTTTCAGTGGTAGTGACGATATCAGCTATGAAATAGGCTTGGTGGATGGCGATAATTCCATGATGTCTGAAAACATCACCCAGTCCCTGGGGGCGGTTCCGATTTTTGAGATAAGTGAAGGCGACCTGGGCGGCAAGCTGGACGAGCTGAAGAGCGGTGACCTGCGTGCCGTTTTCCTGATACCTGCCGGCCTGGAGGCCAGCATTAACAGCGGCCAGAAGGCTGATATCACCGTCTACTATGACCCGTCCCAGACAAGCTCATCACCGATAATCCTGTCAATAATGAACGAGCTGCTTAATGAAATCAACCGCCAGCTGACACAGCAGCCGGTGTTGCTTGAACTGAATGAGGAATCGGTTCAAGCCCAGGAGCTGAACTACATAGACTACCTGGTGCCCGGCATACTGGCCATGTTGATATTATTTCTTAGTCTGTTCGGTTCCCTGCCACTGGTAGAATGGCGGGAAAAACTGATACTCAAGCGCCTCGGTGCCACTCCCCTGCGCCGTTCCACGGTAGTCTTCAGCCAGGTCGTCTACCGCCTGATGCTGGCCGTTGTACAGACCATTATTATAATCATCGTTGCCTTTTTTGTTTTTGACGTTCAGATAGTGGGTAACTGGCTGCTACTCCTCGGGCTCGTGCTGCTGGGAGCCCTTACGATGATAAGCATCAGCTACTTCGCCGTGTCCCGTGCCAGAACCACCGAAGGCGCCATGCCCATCATCCAGCTAATCCAGTTCCCGATGCTCTTTCTTTCCGGAATATTCTGGCCGATTGAGTTCTTCCCGGAATTTATGCAACCCATTGTATCGGCGATACCGCTGACATACCTGGGTGATGCCCTGAGGCAGGTCATGGTTGATGCCACACCACTTCACCCCCTTGGCCTTGATGTCGCCGTTCTAGCCGCCTGGTTTGTCGTCTGTATGGCATTGGCCATCAGATTCTTCCGATGGGAGTGAGTAACAGCCTCTCCTCAGAGTATCAGCATGGCGTCACCGAAGCTGTAAAAGCGGTAGCCTTTGTCTATAGCCTCGTTGTAGGCCTGCTTTATCAGGCTTTTTCCGGCAAAAGCAGAGACCAGCATCAAAAGCGTTGACCGGGGCAGATGAAAATTGGTAATCAGGCCGTCGGTAATCCGAAAATGGTATCCCGGCAGAATAAACAGTTCCACCCAATCTGCAAACGGCGCCACTCCGTCCCTTGAAATCCGGGCAACGTTCTCCAGCAGTCTGGCCGTAGTTGTGCCGACACTGATAATCCTCCGGCCTTCCTTCCTGGCCTGATTTATTTTACTGGCCAATAAGGGGTCAATGATGCCATATTCCCGATAAATGGCATGCCGGTGCGGGTCTTCCTCGCTGATAGGGCGAAAGGTGTCCAGCCCAACGTGCAGGGTCGCAAAAAGGCAGCCTATCCCCTTGCCCTGTATATGTTTAAGCAGCTCCGGGGTAAAGTGCAAGCCGGCAGTCGGCGCCGCCACACTGCCGTTGATTTCGGCGTAGACTGTCTGGTAGCGCTCGGGGTCAGCCAATTTAGTGTGAATATAAGGCGGCAGCGGTATCTCACCCAGTTCCGGCAGCAAGCTGTCATCGGATAACCTTAAAAACCTGACGCCGCCGGGGCCAAGGCCGACTATTTCCGCCACAGCTCTGACATCTATTTTATGTTCGGTCTCTCCGGTGAGCTCAATTCTGGTGCCCGGCTTAACCCGCCGACCTGGCTTTAAAAGGGCCTCCCAGACACCATCGCCGCAGCGCCGCAGGAGCAGTATCTCTATTCTGCCACCGGTAGAGACCTTTCTGCCATTGAGACGTGCCGGAAGAACCCGGCTGTTGTTGAACACCAGCACATCACCGCAAGATAGATAACTGGTAATCCGGGCAAAGGTGCTGTGTTCTATCAAGCCGTCTTTTCGCCTGACGACCATAAGGCGTGACCGGTCCCTCGGCTCAAGCGGCGTCTGGGCAATGAGCTCTTTGGGAAGGTAATAATCAAAATCGCTTGTTTTCATAAGCCGCGCAACCTCGAGTGAGCTCCAACCCCAAGCTACAGGACAAGGTTATTGCCACAGTTAAAGTATAGCGCTTACCTGCCAACCAGGACAATCAAGGGCAGCCCGGTTTTCGAATTTAGGCCACCGTTTATGGTATAGTTAATTACATTCGCTTCCTAAATTGCAGCAACCGATGGAACCAAAAACAGACTGGGAACCCAGAGTAGTTGGCTTTTTATGCAAGTGGTGCAGCTATGCCGGGGCCGACCTGGCTGGTACCAGCCGCAAGAAGTATCCGGCCAACATAAGAATCATCAGGGTCCCCTGCTCCGGACGGGTTGACCCATTGTTCATCTTAAGAGCGCTACGTCTCGGCTTTGACGGCGTGCTGGTTTCCGGATGTCACCCCGGCGATTGTCATTACCAGACAGGCAACTACCGTGCCCGCCGGAGATTCGCCATCACCAGGAAGATTCTGGAGGGCATGGGGGTTGAGCCGCAGCGGGTTCAAGCCAGCTGGGTCTCAGCTTCAGAAGGAGGCAAGTTCGTTGAGGTGGTTACCGGGATGATAGATGAAATAAAGAAGCTTGGCCCCAACGAACTGTTCACCGATGGAAGAAAAAACAGAAAAACTGAAAAATGAAGCCAGAAAGCTTCTGGAAAAGGGGCAGGTCTGCCGGATTGTTGGTTTTGAGCCGGGCAGTCTCAAGTTTACCACGACCCCGCTTATAACCGGAGAAAAGGACGAGCTTGACCGGCTGGTCATAAACCCATTCATTGTTAACAACCTGAGTGTCTACCTCACCGGGCTCAAAGGATGTGTAGCTGTTGTCGCCAAGGGCTGCGATAGCCGCTCCATCGTCAGCCTTATCCAGGACAACAAGGTCAATAGAGAGGATGTTGTCATACTGGGTATCCCCTGCAGCGGTATCGTTGACCTGTCCAAGATTGAGTATCTGGTGGGCAAGGACAGGGATGAGCTGGATGATATTACCGTGGCAAATAACAGTATCACCGTAACTGTCGGTGGTGAAAAAAGAGAGTTTACTAAAAGTAAAGTCCTTTTTGATAACTGTCTTGGCTGTGAGCTGCCAACACCCAGGGAATACGATATTCTCATCGGTGAGCAAGTAGCGCCATCCCCCGCTTTGGAATCAGGAAAACTCAAGGAGCTGAAGGATATGCCTCCTGAGGAAAGGTGGCGCTTCTGGAAAGAGGAGTTCAGCCGCTGTATACGCTGTTACGCCTGTCGCAATGTATGCCCGGCCTGCTTTTGCAATCGTTGTTTCGTTGAGGAAACCGAGCCGCAGTGGCTGCTGCCCACACCCCACTGGCAGGACAATCTCCTGTTTCAGGTAACCCGAACCATCCATGTCGCCGGGCGCTGTACAGAATGCGGCGAGTGCCAGCGTGCCTGCCCGGTGGGCATTCCCTTGAGAAGCATGACCAGAGAGATGTATGACCTGGCTGGCGAACTGTTCCACTATAAGGCCGGCATGGACAAGGATGAGGAGCCCCTGCTGACCGCCTACGAGGTGGAAGAAGCTGAGAACTTCTTCGGGTAAAGGCGATATGACCGTCAAGAAGATAGCTAAAAAAGAGCTGGCCAGACTGCTCGACGAGTGGAGTCGGCAGTTCAGCGTGCTCGTTCCCTCAGTGGAGACCGGGGTGGCTCAGATGACTGGATGGCAGGGAGAGGATACCAGCTTTGTGGACTGGTACCGCAATACGATTTTGCCGCCAAAAGATGCCATCCTACCCGTCATGGAAGAGATGTTTTCCTTCAGTAAAAACGAAGACGGTTACCGCCTGGAGATGTCGCCTCCCGACAGTGGCAGGCAGCTTATTTTCGGCATCCGCCCCTGTGATGCCAGAGCCCTGGCTATGCTGGATGTGGTTTTTAAGCAGGACTACGAGGATACATACTATATGAGGCGGAGATTAAACACGGTGCTGGTTGGGATTGGCTGTACCAATCCTTATGACAGCTGTTTCTGTACCTCATTGTCCAGCGGCCCTTCCGATACCGCTGGTCTTGACCTCATGCTCACTGACATCGGTGATGAGTTTGTCATCGAGGCGGTCACTGAAGCCGGCAGAGAGCTGCTGGACAAGAGCCAGGGTATGAGGCCGGCGACTGCCGACGATGAAGCCAGGGCCAGGGAAAGCCGGGATATCGCTAATCAGAGGGTAACCCAAAACGTAGATGTTAAGAAGATGCCAGACAGGTTGCTGGCCGCCTTTGACAACGAGGAGTACTGGCGGAAGATAGCCGCCAAGTGTATCAGCTGTGGCATCTGCACCCTGCTCTGCCCTACCTGCTACTGCTTCGACATCAACGACGAGGTATCAGATAATAGAGGCGCCCGCTACCGGAGCCTGGATAGCTGCGCCTTCTGCATTTACACCAAGATGCCCGTGGAAAATCCGAGAGAGGAAAAGTGGCAGCGGGTCAGAAACAGAGTGTGCCACAAATACGAGTTCTATCCCAGGCTCTTTGACACCATCGCCTGTACCGGTTGTGGTCGTTGTATCCGGCTGTGTCCGGTAAACTGGGACATCACCCGGACACTTAACAGCATACCCGGCCAGTGAGGTAAAGGATGGCTATCGACGAAATCAGCAATAGAAAAAGGTTCCTGGCCGGGGACAACGTCTATCTACCCCATATAGCGGTCATCGAGAAGATAATTGAGGAGACGCCAGACACCCGGACATTTCATTTCAGTTTTAAGGATGAAAAACTCCGCCGGGAGTTCTCCTTTGAGTCCGGCCAGTTCGGTGAGTTTTCTATATTTGGCGTTGGCGAAGCTCCCTTCTGCATATCCTCCAGCCCGACCCGTTGCGACCACCTTGAGTTTGCCGTCAAGAGGGTGGGCCGGGTGACCAGTGCCCTGCACCGGCTGGGTGCTGGCGCCGAGATCGGTTTCCGTGGGCCCTACGGCAACGGCTTCCCCCTCGGCTACCTTGAGGGTAAGAACCTGGTCTTTATCGCCGGTGGTATCGGCCTGGCACCGCTCCGTTCGCTTATCTGGAATGTTCTAGATAAGCGGGATAAGTACCGGAAGATAGATATAATCTACGGTGCCCGCAGCCCGGCCGATTTATGTTTTACTTATGACCTGGACTCATGGAAGCAGGACAAGACGGTAAACATGGTAACCACCGTTGACAAAGGTGATGATAGCTGGACGGGCAGAGAGGGCTTTGTCCCTCAGGTGCTGGAGCAGTTGGCCCCCTCTGCCAAAGAAGCCGTGGCTGTCGTCTGCGGCCCGCCCGTCATGATAAGGTTCACCTTCCCGGTGCTGGCTAAGCTGGGCTTTACCCCGGGACAGATGATAACCACCCTGGAAAAGCGGATGAAGTGCGGCATCGGCAAGTGCGGCCGGTGCAATATCGGCGATATCTATGTCTGCCGTGACGGGCCGGTATTCAGCTACGCCCAGATTAGAGATTTCATCTCCAGCGAATACTAGCTCTCTGGCTTCTTTTTCGGTGGTTTTACTCCCAGCCTCTTGGCGGTGTGGTCCCGGCCCAGGTAGAAATTGAACCAGGAGGAAGTCTCCCAGAGCTCCCAGTTGCAGGGTGGGGAAATATAGGCGCCGATGCTGTCCTCTTCTTTGTAAGCCTTGAGCCGCGTATAGGCCCTCACCCAGATACACTGCCTTTCGTCGGGGTATACCTCGCACCAACCGTCATAGCTGCCGCCGCAGGGCCCGAGCCGCTGGTTCTTGGGGCATTGCGATGTCGGGCACAGGTAGGCGGCGTCAAAGAGGGCGCAATCGCCGCACTGTTGACAGCTGAAGAAGGCTACCTTGGTTACATGCTCCAGGTAGGTAAAGACCTCTTTCATCCAACCGGATGAGTCAGCACGCCTGGCCAGGCGCTGAAAGCCACCAAAGAAAGGGTGCCTGGGCTCGAAAAAGGACTCATGGATGATTCGAGAGAAACGGTACATCAGCGGCTTGGCGCCCCTGGCTTCTCTTGGCGCCGGCTCCTCTATATTAAGACCGGTCTTAGAATCTTTCTCGAAAAAGTAGAAGCCATCGTCCTGCGGGTAGTCAAGCTCGGCGACCACTTCCTGCCACCTGGGGGCTAGCTGCTCACCTTTGTCAATGATTTCCTCCAGCATCTCATAGCTGAGGCCATGCCCACCAATGTGAGCCCCGGCATAGCCCATCCCCTTGGCAAGGGCATACATCCTGGCTGCCCGCAGCAGCCGTAGTGACCGGCCCTTGTCCTCGGCCTGCCTTTCTTCGGCAATCTGCGCCAGCAGTTTATCGGTGACGACGCACCCGGGCAGCTGGTTGCTGTTTATCAATCTGGCCGCGGGATAAGTCAGCACATAGATATTGGCCAGTGCCGGTGTGTCATAGCCGTTGACCTTCAGCCAGAGCAGCAGCTCGTGCATCTTCCGGGCGTCATAGCCCAACTGGCTGATGATGAACTGGGCGCCACCCTCTATCTTCTTGCCCAGCTTGTAGTACTGCCCCATGAGCTCGGCCTCGGTTTTTTTGAAGGGAGACACAGCCGCACCAGCAAAGAAATCTGTGGGCGTAAGCGTTATCTTTTTCCCCAGTGCCTCATATTCCAGCCCGCGGTTCATCATACCAATAAGCTGCATCACGTGGGTCGGGTCAAGGTCGAAGACCGGCTTTGCCTTGCCGTCAAAAGTCGCCCTGGCCGGATAGTCACCGGATATGACCAGCAGGTTACGCACCGAGGCGGCAGCCAGCCCGTAGAGCAGGCTTTCGACCTGGTTCCTGTTTTTATCTCTGAGAGCAAGGTGAACCAGAGGCTCTATGCCCAACTTCTTGACTTCGGCACAGAGCATCTCGCTGGAGATTGCCGGGGTGCCACTGGGGTTATCGGTGACACTTATGCCGTGGACTTTACCCTCTCGGGCTGCCCGCTGGGCATTATGCAAAATTGATTCTTGCTGCTTCTCAAAGGCGCCCTTGCCGGCTACCTGCTCCCAGGTAATACAGAAGGTGTCTGAGTCAAGTATTGCTTCTTTTAATCGGTTTGTTTCTGCGGCCATTATCCTGCCTCAATTGTTTATTCACAGAGTGATGGTAGCATACAGCTGGTGTTTCCGACAAGGCGGCGGCTGAGCGTGGCGAACGCCTGCAGTCAGGTGACAACGGCTACAACAATATGCCTTCCAGCTGCGCCATTAGCTGCTCATTGGTGTAATGGCTGAGACTGATGGCATTGGCGAAACAGCCGGCGACACAGGTGCCGCAACCCTTGCACAGGGCCTCGTTTACACGGCAGACCCCCGACTCTTCATCGTAGCTGACTGCCAGGTAAGGACAAATCTGGCTGCATACCTGGCAGCCGGAGCAGATTCTTTCGTCAACAACCGCCGTAGTTGTCTCAATCTCTATCTTGCCCCGGCTGATCAGGGCCAGGGCCTCAGCGGCGGCCGCCGAAGCCTGGGCGACGGTATCGGGAATATCCTTGGGGCCCTGGCAGCAGCCAGCGATGAATGTGCCATCAACTGCTGTAGCTACCGGGTCCAGCTTGGGGTGTCGCTCCAGGAAGAAGCCATCGGCGCTGCGACTGATATTTGCCAGCCGGGCGACAGCCACCGCATCCGGCCGTGGCTCTATGGCACAGCTGAGCACTACCATATCCAGCGGCAGGCGTCTTTGACGGCCAATCAGGGTGTCCTCAAACTGGACGACGAGCTTGCCTTCCTCCTCCGGCGTCTCGGCCACATCGGTTACCTCTGCCGGAAGGCCGCGGATAAAGTTGACCTTTTCATCAAGAACCCGGTTGTAGAACTCCTCGTAGCCCTTGCCAAAGCTCCTGATATCGGTATAAAACTCGTAGACTTCGCTGTCCGGAAGGTGCTCCCTAACCATGTGGGCCAGTTTCATGGAATACATACAGCAAACTCGCGAACAGTACTCATGGTACCTGATATCCCGGCTGCCGACACAGTGGATAATGCCGACGCTCCTGGGCTCAGCTCCGTTCTTGAGGGCTATGTGTCCATCAGTCGGCCCGGCAGAATTAACTATCCTCTCAAGCTCAAGGCTGGTGATGACGTTTTCCAGCCGCCCGTAGCCATAGCGGTAAATGGTGCTGGGGTCAAAGAGCTTGAAACCGGTGGCCAGGATAACAGTGCCGACGTCTATCTCGACTGTCTCGTCTTCCATTTGATGATTGATGGCCTTGGGCTCGCAGGCCTTAAGGCAGGCCATGCACTCGGAGCAGGCGGCGCAGTTCAAACAGCGCCTTGCTTCTCTGGTGGCCGTGCTTTCATCAAAACCCAGCTCAACCTCGGCAAACGACCGCCTCTTTTCCGTATTGAGTACAGGCACTTCCGCCCTGCCTCCGGCCTCAACCCCTTCCAGGGAAACTTCTGTTACCCTTTCCTTTTTGGTCGGGCGGCTCTCCCTGAGGTCTTTGCCGCTTAGATAGAGGTCTATCGATATGGCAGCTTCCTTGCCATCGGCGATAGCGTTGATGATATCCCCCGGACCGCGGACAACATCACCACCGGCAAAGATGTTTGCCATATTTGTCTGCCAGCTGACCGGGTCAACAACCAGAGTGCTCCAGTCGGTATACTCCAGGTGATCAGGCAGCGTTCCCCTGTCAACCTTTTGCCCGATGGCCGGAATTACATTGTCGACCGCCATCTCAAACTCCGAGCCTGCTATCGCTATCGGACGGCGACGACCGCTGGCGTCGGCTTCGCCCAGCTCCATGCGGACACAACGGAGACCGCTCACCCGGCCTTTCTTCGCCAGCACCGCTACCGGTGCCGCCAGCATACTAATACTTACTCCTTCCTGCTCTGCCTGTTCGATTTCTTCTTCAGAAGCCGGCATCTCGGCTCGCGAGCGCCGGTAGATAATGGAGACCTCCTTCGCCCCCAGCCTGAGAGCAGCTCTGGCAGCGTCTATGGCAGCATTGCCGCCGCCGATGACAGCCACACTCTTTCCCAGTTCTACCTTCTCTCCAGAGTTCACCTGCCGTAGAAAATCAAGGGCATGAATGACACCCCGGCTATCCTCGCCGGGAACCTTCATTTTCTGGCTTACTCCGGCACCGGTAGCCAAAAAGACTGCCCTGTAGCCCTGCTTGAAAAGGTCCTCAAGGTCTGTAATTTGGGTATCGGTCTTAATCTCAACACCCAGCCCTCGAACATAGCTGATGTCATTATCAACGATGTCCTTGGGCAGCCGGTATTCGGGTATGCCGTAGCGCAGCATGCCACCGGCCTTGGCGGCGGCTTCAAAGACCGTGACCGGATAACCTTTTCTGACCAGGTCGTAGGCACAGGCGATACCCGCCGGCCCGGAACCGATGACGGCCACTTTGCCCTCTTTCGTTAGTTCAACAGGCACTGCCTTGCTACCACCGCTCTTCATTTCATAATCGGCGACGAAACGCTTCAGGGAACGGATGGCCAGCGGCTTGTCAAGACGACCGCGCTCGCACTCAGTCTCGCAGGGGTGGGGGCAGACCCGGCCACAGACACCGGCAAAGGGCATGGTCTCCCTGACAACATCAATAGCTTCAGCAAACCGTCCTTGAGAGACAAGAGAGATATAGCCCTGGGGATTGACCCCGGCCGGGCAGCTGACCCGACAGGCGGGATGGCCCTTCTTATCTATAGTGAAAGCCCCCGGCACTGCCTGGGGAAATGGCCGATATATGGCGCGGCGCTGCGTCAGCTCCTGGTCGAATTCAGACGGACGGCTGACAGGGCAGACTTCAATACAATCTGCGCAGCCGGTGCACCCGTTGACATCAATATACCTGGCTTTCTTCTTTATCTTCGCCTTGAAGTTGCCGATATAGCCGGAGACTTCCTCCACTTCACTATAGGCCAGCAGTTCAATATTGGGATGGGAGCCAACCAGGCTCATCTTTGGCGTCAGTATGCAGGCGGAGCAGTCCAGAGTGGGAAATGTTTTATCCAGCTGCGCCATGTGGCCGCCAATGCTGGGGCTTCTCTCTACAAGGTAGACCTTATATCCGGCATCGGCAATCTTGAGCGCTGCCTGGATGCCGGCGATGCCGCCACCAATTATCAGGGTATTCGGATTGATGGCTACCTCCCGGCTCTGAAGAGGCTGGTGGAGCTGAACCCGCCTTACCGCAGCGCTGACCAGTGCCCTGGCCTTTTCGGTGGCTTTATCTCTATCGGTAGTTACCCAGGAGACATGCTCACGAATATTTACCATCTCAAAGAGATAGGGGTTCAGCCCCCCCTCCTGACAGGTGCGGCGAAAGGTAGCCTCGTGCATGGCCGGCGAGCAGGAAGCAACAATCACCCGGTTAAGCCCCAGTTCTCCAATGTCATTCTTGATAATTTCCTGTCCCTGGTCGGAGCAGGTGAATTTATTGTGCCTGGAGACGATAACCCCGGAAAGCTCACCGGCAAACCGGGCTACCTCGGCGACGTCAACCGTGCTGGCGATGTTGCTGCCGCAGTGGCAGACATAGACACCGATTCTAGGCTCCACGGCCAACCTCCTGTTTCTGCCCGGATATATGCTCCAGCACGGGCTTGGGCGAGACAATGTTGCTCTTCAGTCCCAGAGAATGGGTATCAGCACCCAGGGCGAGACCGATGAGCTGGGGAAGAAACAAGACAGGTATATTAAATCTGGTGCCATACCTGCTATTAACCCTGCCCTGAAAAGCATCCAGGTTCATCTGGCATAAAGGACAGGGAGTGACAACGCACTGTGCTCCCTCATTGACCGCATTTCGGAGCAGCTTATAAACCAGCCCCAGCGCCATATCTTCCTCCGAGATGACCAGAGAGCCGCCACAGCAGCGGGCTTTCATCGGAAAAGAAACCGCCACCGCACCCAGGCTATTCACCAGCTTATCAAGAGACCGCGGGTCTTCCGGGTGGTCAAAGCCGAAGTTTGGCCGGACCAGCTGGCAGCCGTAATAGGGAGCCACTCGCAGATGGTTAAGCCCCCGGCTCTTGGTGGCAAGAAACTCAGCGGTAACATCATTGACCAGGA
>DAOWDO010000032.1 GCA_030638985.1 Dehalococcoidia bacterium
GAGCCACTGGCCGGTATAGACCGGGGCCGGCCGATAGGGATAAAGCGCTCGCCGATGGTGGGTATTGCCTGGGAGGCCGGGGCAATAATCCTGACATCGTGCCCCATTTTGGTAAGCTGGTTATCCAGGGAAAGGATATGATTAACCACACCACCCGGATGGGCAAAGTCGTAGGGAGAAACCAGCGCAATCTTCATTAGTGGCCGCCTAAACCGCCATAGCATTTAGGGTTTTCGCCAGTCAGCTCAGGCTTATCCTTTCCTTTTCTCCGGGCTGCTCAGCCGGCAATTGCCTGTCTGGTTCGGCGATGAACTCCTCTACCATGTGGCGGGCTTCCTCGTCGGTGTATTGAACCGGTGGTGATTTCATAAAATAGGCCGATGGCGCTATGAGGGACCCCTTTAACCCCCTGTCCAGGGCCAGCTTGCAGCACCTGATGGCATCTATAACGACACCGGCTGAGTTGGGGCTGTCCCAGACTTCAAGCTTCAGTTCCACATTCAGGGGAACATCACCGAAGGTACGCCCCTCCATTCTGATATGACAGAACTTGCGGTCAAGGAGCCAGGGGACATGGTCGCTGGGCCCGACATGGATGTCATCCGGGGCAAGCTTGTAGTCCAGCTGGGAAGTGACGGCATTGGTCTTGGATATCTTCTTGGACTCCAGTCTTTCCCTCTCCAGCATGTTGAGGAAGTCGGTGTTGCCGCCGAAGTTCAGCTGGTAGGTGCGCTCCACCTTGACGCCGCGGTCGCGGAATAACCTGGTGAGCACCCGGTGGACTATGGTAGCTCCCACCTGCGACTTGATATCATCACCGATAATGGGCAGCCCTTTCTTTTCAAAGCGCTGCTGCCAGTATTTTTCCCGGGCAATGAAGACCGGGATGCAATTGATAAAACCGCAGTCGGCTTCCAGCACCTGCTCAACATACCACTTGGTCGCCTCCTCACTACCGACCGGCAGGTAGCTGATGACGACATCGGTCTTGGTGTCCTTGAGTATCTTGACGATATCGGCAGTCGGCCCGGGGGCCTTCTCTATTATCTGGGAAAGGTATTTGCCCAGGCCATCGTGGGTCATGCCCCGCTCCACCTTGACTCCGGTGGCGGGCACATCGTAGAACTTGTAGGTGTTGTTGGGCGGCGCATAGATTGCCTGAGCCAGGTCTTTGCCTACCTTGTTCCTGTCAATGTCGAAGGCGGCTACGAAATTGATGTTGCTGATGTGGTAGCCCCCCAGATTGACGTGCATCAGTCCGGGCACGAACTCGACCTCTTTCGCCTTTTTGTAGAAGTTGACCCCCTGCACCAGAGAGGAAGCGCAGTTGCCGACTCCGATGATGGCTACATTAATATTACCCAAATTTTTACTCCTTTCTGGAATGAGGAACAAGCCAATGAACTATATCCATTTTACGAGTAGCTGTCAAGCGCCCGACAGCCCCGGCGGCACTGGTGGCTGGTCGGGCCGGGCAAAGACCTTCTCCGGCTGCCAGTGGCCCTTTTCGCCATCCAGGCCGAGCACAGCCAGAAAGCTGCCGTCCCTGCCGTAGGCACGGCACCGCCCCGGCTTATCGCTGTGGACGCCCTCGCTTAGGGCTATGCTACCGCCGTTTCTCACCAGCTTTTCCTGTTCCTCACCGAGGACAACTGCCGGCCAGTGAGACAGCACGAAATCTATCGGATAGAGCAGCCCTTGCCAGTCATTCTCGCCTTGCTCAATTTGCTCCAGAGTGCTGGCATCCTCGATAACGAAGGGGCCGTATCTCAGGCGAGCCAGCTCCTTCAGGTGGGCGCCGCAGCCAAGCAGCTGGCCCAGGTCGTGGGCCAGGGAGCGTATGTAGGTACCCTTGCCGCATTCTATTTCCAGTGTAACCAGGGGGGACTCAAAACCGAGCAGGTCCAGGCGATGTATTTGGGCTGTCCGGCTCTTTCGGCTGACGTTAATGCCGGCCCGTGCCAGATGGTACAGGCGCTGGCCTTTGTATTTAAGTGCGCTGTACATCGGCGGCACCTGCTCTATGGAGCCACGGAAGGAGTCGAGCGCTGCTTCAATCCGCCGCTGGCTGACCGGTGACGGGTCTGCCTGGTGGGTAACCTTGCCGGCGGCATCGTAGGTATCGGTAGTCACTCCCAGCTCAATCCGAGCCCGATACACCTTTACCGCATCCATTAAAAACTCGACAACCCGTGTCCCCTGGCCGAGGCAGACGGGCAGGACGCCGCTGGCGGTTGGGTCCAGAGTGCCGGCATGACCAACCCGCCGCTCCCCGGCAAGCCGCCTGACCCGGGATACGATGGCGAAAGAGGTCAAGCCGGGCGGTTTGTTGATGTTCAGTATACCATCCACGGTTATTTGTTATCCTTGCTGACCTGGTCTATCAGCTCTAAGATGCGGGCTCCCTCTTCGATGGAACTATCCCAGATGAAGTTGAGTTCAGGGATACGACGCAGCCTGATGCGCTTGACCAGTTCATTGTGCAGGAAGCCGGATGCAGCCTCAAGCGTGCTGAGTATCTCCTTCTTTTCTTCCCGGCTGCAGATGCAGCTGACAAAAACCTTGGCGTGCCTTAGATCGGCTGAGGTGGCAACTTCGGTGATGGACAAGAGGTGGCCAAGCCTGGGGTCTTTGACCTGGCGCTGCAGTAATTCGCTGATTTCCCGGCGGATGAGGTGGTTCACCCGTTCGATGCGGTGTGCCATTACCAGCCCCTAGCCGGCCTTCACCTGTTTGAAGGACTCCAGAATATCGCCGACTTCAAAGTCGTTGAAGTCTTTAAGGCCGATACCGCACTCGTAGCCGGTGGTTACCTCCTTAACGTTGTCCTTGAAGCGTTTCAGGCTGCTGACTGTGGACTCGGCTATGGTTTTGTCGTTGCGGCGCACCCTGACTGCCACTTCTCGCGTTATCTTGCCTTCGGTGACATAGACACCGGCTATCTTACACTTCTTGCTGGTGAAAATAGCCCTTATCTCGGCGCGCCCTTCAATGACCTCGATAATCTCGGGCTCAAGCAAGCCCTTGAGCGCCTTTTCAACATCGTTTGCCAGGTCGTAGATTACATTGTAGTGGCGGATATCGATGCCTTCAGCCTCGGCCAGCCGCTGTGCACCGGTCTCAACCTTGGTATTAAAGGCGACGATGAGCCCCTGGGAAGCAATGGCCAGCATGATGTCGCTTTCAGTGACGTTGCCGCTTGAGCTATGGATAATGCTGACCTGAACCTCGTCAGGGCCCAACCTGTCGAGCGATGCTCTTATCGGCTCAAGGCTGCCTTCGACATCGGCTTTAAGAATGATGTTGAGCTTGGTGACCTTGCCGGTACTTATCTGGTTATAAAGATCTGTCAGGCTGACCGACATCGGTGCTGCCGTTTCCTTAAGGTGTTGCTCTGCCAGGGCTCGCGCCTGGCGCTCACCGCTGACGCTGCTCATGGTATCTCCTGCCTGGGGCACGCTATGCAAGCCGAGGATAACGACCGGGGTTGACGGTCTGGCCCGGCGCAACCGCTTGCCGGTGTCGTTGAACATTGCCTTGATTCTACCCCAGGTATTGCCAACGACTACTGTATCACTCAGTCTGAGTGTTCCGTCATGGATCAGCACTGTCGCTAATGGGCCCTTTGTTTTATCCAGCCTGGCTTCGATGACCACTCCCTTGGCCGGCTGTGTCGGGTCTGCTCTGAGGTTCTCCATCTCGGCCACCAGCAGCAGGTTCTCCAGAAGCTCGGAGATGCCCTCCTTGGTTTTGGCCGAGGTTAAGATGCATATTGTGTTACCACCCCATTCCTCTACCACCAGACCGGCATCAGCCAGCTGCTGCTTGACCGCATCCGGGTTGACATCCGGCTTATCTATCTTGTTGACGGCGACCACAATGGGCACACCGGCGGCCTTGGC
>DAOWDO010000022.1 GCA_030638985.1 Dehalococcoidia bacterium
CCTTATGAGCTTTTCCATCTCCACTATCAAGAAGCCGGGGAACAGGGGGAAGATGATCAGCAACCACCATTCGGCGGGAAAGGGTGCCGTCCGAAACAGGGAGTTGAGGAAGGGGAGATAGGCAATTGCCAGATTGACAGCCAGGGTGATACCTACTCCCCAGAGTATCCACTTATTGGTAAAGGGGCTGAAGGTGAAGGCCGAATCGTATGTTGACCTGGCGGTGAAGATAAAGCCGACATGCACCATCACCACGCTCATAAGTGCCGCCGTCTGTGCCTGTGTCAGCAGAAGCTCGTTGATTACCGGGCCGGAGATTGCCGGTGAGCCGAAATAGGAGAAGACGATAAATCCTGTTCCCGCCATCACGGCAGACACCAGGCCTACCCGGATGAAGAAGAGGCGATTGGCTATTTTTTCTTTGGGGCTACGAGGCGGGGCATCAAGCAAACCCTTCTCCCTGGGTTCCATCATCAGCGGCATGGTGAGAAATACCGAGTCAAACAGGTTTACCCACAGGATTTGTATCGGCTCCAACGGCAGCCGCAGGGAAAACAGGACGACGACGGGAGCCAGCAGTACGGCTCCCATCACCAGTAGCGCCTGGCCACCGTTGGTGGGCAGAGTGTACAGAATGGCTTTTTCCAGATTTTTCCAGGCGTGTCTTCCCTCTTCCACAGCGTTGACGATGCTGGCAAAGTTATCATCAGCCAGAACCATATCGGCGGCTTCTTTACTTACCTCGGTGCCGGTTATGCCCATGGCGATGCCGATGTCGGCAGCCTTGAGCGCCGGGGCATCGTTGACTCCATCACCGGTGACGGCGGTGATTTGCCCTCTCTTCTGCAGCTGCTGTGTTATCCTTAACTTGTGCTCCGGGGCTACCCTGGCGTATATAGAAACCCTGTCTACCGTTTCGTATAGCTCATCGTCACTCATTCGAGCCATCTCTTCTCCAGTGACCACGCCGTCGCTGGTAATGCCCAGCTGGCGGGCAATGGCCAGGGCTGTTTGGGCGTGGTCACCGGTTATCATTATCGGCCTGATACCGGCCCGCTTGCTTTTCCTGATTGCCTCTATGGCTTCCTCCCGTGGCGGGTCAATCATACCCTGAAGCCCGAGGAGGGTTAGACCGGCAAGGTCGTCTGATGACAGTGAAGTCTGCGTCTTGGGGACGGGCTTGTAAGCTATTCCCAGCACTCTTAAGGCCTCGCTGGCCATACCATCGGCTTCGGCCAGTACCTCACTGCGCTTCAATGGCCCGGTGTGGTCTTCCGTCAATTGGCTGTGGCACATTCGTAGAATCCGCTCCGGTGAGCCCTTGATATAGATATAGTTTTCATCCTGCCCTTCATTCAGGGTGGCCATATACTGCTGCTCGGACTCGAAAGGTATCTCATCCAGGCGCTTGCCTCTCTGTGAAATACCGGCCTTGGCAGCGGATACTATCAGGGCGCCTTCGGTGGGGTCCCCGATTATGACCGGCTCCTCTCTTTCCGTTACCAGGCTGGCGTCATTGCACTGGAAACCGGCATTTAAAGTTTCCAGTAAACCCCGGTGTGCATTAGTCGGGTTGATGCTGTGGCCTTCCAGTACGAACTCGCCATCGGGTTCGTAGCCAACCCCGCTCACGTTATAGTCTTTACCGCCGGCGTAGATGCGCACCACCGTCATCTGGTTTTTGGTAAGGGTTCCTGTCTTGTCTGAGCAAATAACCGTGACTACCCCAAGTGTTTCCGCCGCCGGGAGTTTTCTTATCAGCGCGTTTCTCTTGGACATAGCTACTGCAGCCAGTGCCAGGATAGCGGCCAGTATGGCCGGCAACATCTCCGGTATGGCGGCCACTGCCAGGGACACAGAGGCCATAAAGGAGTAGACCAGCGGGTAATCGAATATTACCTGGGCGACGAAGTTAATCGTCGCCAGGGCCAAAACAGCAATAATTAAAAATCTGGTAAAGGCGGCTATCTTGCGCATCAGGGGGGTGGTGGTTTGACGGGTTTCCTTCATCAGTTTGGCGATTTTGCCAAACTCGGTGTGTTCACCGGTGGCAACGACAATGCCCACAGCACGGCCCCGGGTGGCAAAGGTGCCGCTGAAGGCTATGTTGCGCTGGTCTCCCGGTGGCAGGTCTGGCCTTGAGATGGGGCTTTCATACTTGGCCACCGGCACCGACTCCCCGGTCAGGGCGGCTTCATCGGTATGGAGGTTCTTGACGGTAAAAAGGCGCAGGTCGGCGGGTATCTTGTCTCCGCCTTCAAGGATGACGACATCTCCGGGAACCACTTCTCGTGACGGGATAATCCGTTTTTGTCCATCCCTGACGACGGTGCACTCGGGGACCATCATCCGCTGCAGGGCTTCTATGGCGGCTTCCCCCTTGCCCTCCTGGATAAAGCCTATGATTACGTTGAGGATGACCACCCCCACGATGACTACGGTATCTCCCAACATGTCCTCGCCGGTAATGGTGAGGATACCGGTAACAAGGGCGGCAGCCAGGAGAACATAGATCAGGGGATTATGAAACTGGAGGAGGAAGCGGGTGATAGGGCCTCGCTTTTTGAACTTGATCTCGTTGTAGCCGAATTTCTCAAGTCTGGCCTTGGCCTCAATGGAGGAGAGACCGGATTCATCCGCCCGAAGACGCTTAAAGGTATCTTCAGTGCTTAGCCGGTACCATTCGGTCTCATCAGCAAGAGCTGGTGCACTATTATTATTTGCCAAAGTTATATCTTACCGAAAGAAGAGGAAACCAATCTATTATAGCAGAGATAAGTCTTTTTGAAGAAATTGTTCTTCCGGCTTTGCGTACCGGGCTTAACCTGAGCTGAGTGTGTATATGGCATAGGCGCCAGCAATATAAAGAGCGATAAGCGCGATACTGTACCAGCTGGCCAATTTGAATATCTTTCGCCGACCCTGGAAGCGTAGTCCAGAAATGACCACAAGAGTCATCACAATAGCTATTGCCGCGGTGAGGGCGTGCACGCTGTATACCGAGGACAGGATGGGACCCTGGCTGTAAAAAACATCGGCGCTAAATATATTGGCCATGTTAATCATATTGGCGCCCAGTATGTCGGCGATTGCCATATCGATAGCACCCAGGCGGACTGCTGTTATGGTAACTACCAGTTCCGGCAGGGAAGTGGTAATGGCGAGAAAGAGGCTGCCGACAAAGCTGGTGCTCCAGTTATAAGTAGCTGCAATCTCATCACCGATGAAGGCCAGCCAGATACCGGCGCCGATTATGGCCAGCGCCGCCAGCGCAAATCTGAAGTAGACGGTCCTGTTGCTGATGCCATCGTATTGAAGACCGGTTGTCGGCGGCGCACATTCAGCCTGGTGGAGCAGCTCCCGGCGGCGCGTCTGCCGGATGCCTATCAGGTAAAAGATGACAATGACGATACTTGGTATCCCTACCCAGCCCAGGGTTACCCCTGAAAGCTGTTGGCCGGCCAGGATGCTGCCGGCAGCCAGGGCCATCAATGAAATCCCGATTATGGCCGGCAATAGGTGACGGCGGTAGTGAACCTGGCTCAGAACCGGAGATGGCCGGTGGATGATATCCAGCACGGCTATGATCAACAGGTTGAAAAGGCAACTGCCCATGAAATTGCCCAGGGCCAGGTCAGGGATCTTTATCAGGGCTACAGCACTAATACCGGTTACCAGCTCGGGCATTGAGGTAACCAGTGCGATGAGTACCAGCCCTATCCAGATACGGCCCAGACCCGACTTTTCGGCAATAGCGTCTCCATAGCGGGCCAGCTTTGTGCCGGCAAACAGGATTACGATAAAGCAGACTAGAAATTTTAGCCAGACCAAGTGTTACCGCTCCGGAAGCGCAGAGTAGACAGGTATAAAGAATACTATAATGATAGCAGGGCTGTAAAGCGGGGCTGAAGACTGCGGCGCTATATAGCGGAAGCTCTTGCGGGTGATTTGGCTTATGGGTACTGGAAGGACAGGATAACACCGTTGACGTCTACGATATAGGTCTCACCGCTTACGAAGTCACTCCCCAGGGCTACGTTTTCCTCAAAGAAGCCATATATCTGGGCACAGGCGAGGTTCTTTGGTCGCTCTGTGGTCACTATAATGTTTATGACGTTCTCGCAGCGCTCTGTTTCCACCGAATGGAGGGTGGTGCAGCTATCGGCCAGCCCCCCTTTGATATAAATAAAAATCTGCTCCGGGAAGGATTCGGCAATATTCACCTGGACTTCATGAATGGGTGCCGGCTTAATCTCAATATCCTCTTGCCACCATGAGCAGCCGGGCATGATGGCCGCCAGAACTATCAGGGCCGGGAGTATCAGATACCAGGCTCGTTTCATCGACGATAATTATACCAGAAGGTATTTGCTCTTAAAACTCGCTCGTTTCTTTTGTCTCTATTTTAATGTAGAATACTAAACCGGAGTTCTGGCATGGCCGAAACACCACAGAGTCAATACGATACCAAGGCACGCATTCTTGTCGTCATAGAGAACTTCCTGGCCAAAGAAGCCTATAGCGGCCTGTTTCTCTTCGGTGCTGCCCTGCTGGCCATTATATGGGCCAACTCCCCCTGGTCAGGCTCCTACTTTGATCTATGGCAAACGCCTGTTGGCCTTGAGGTTGGCAACACCGTTCTGGATATGGAGCTGGGCCACTGGATTAATGATGGCCTTATGGCACTCTTTTTCCTCCTCATCGGACTGGAAATCAAAAGAGAATTTCTGGTGGGCGAGTTATCATCGCTACGCCGGGCTGCCTTCCCCGTGGCCGCTGCTGTGGGCGGTATGCTTGTCCCCGTACTTATTTACCTGTCTTTGAACTTTCAGCAGGAAGGGCAGCTATCCGGCTTCGGTGTTCCCATGGCGACAGATATCGCCTTTGTCCTCGGTTTTCTGCTGCTCCTCGGCAAGCGCGTGCCGCTGTCGTTAAAGATTTTTATTACTTCACTGGCGGTTATTGATGACCTGGGAGCTGTCATTTTGATTGCCCTGTTCTATACCAGCTCGCTGGACTGGGCAGCCATTGGCTATGCGGCGGTGACGCTGGCGGCGCTTTTCGTGCTCAACCGCTCCGGTATCAAAAGGCTCTGGCCTTACCTGATATTGGGCATCCTGCTTTGGTTCTGGGTTGAATCATCAGGTATTCACGCCACAATCGCCGGTGTGCTGCTGGCACTCGCCATCCCGGTGCGCTCCAGAATCAGCGGCAAGAAGTTTCTGGATATATGTCGCTATGAACTGGAAGACTTCAAGCAAGAAGAAAGCGAGCGGCAGGGTGTCCTGCTTACCCAGGAGCAGCAGGATTCGCTGGAGATGGTTGAGGATGCCTATCAGGCGGTGCAAAATCCGCTGGTGAGGCTGGAACACCAGTTACACCCCATAAGCGCCTTTTTTATCATGCCCCTTTTTGCCCTGGCCAACGCCGGGGTTCAAATTGCCGGAATAGGCTCTCCGCTGTTTACTCCGGTGAGCCTGGGTGTATTGCTTGGCCTGATGCTGGGCAAACCGCTGGGTATTGCCGGGGTTGCCTATCTGGCGCATCGCCTGGGCTGGGCGCAAAAACCGGCTTCGCTTTCGTGGAAGCACATAGTTGGCGCCGCTCTGCTCGGGGGCGTTGGTTTTACCATGTCCATCTTCATCACCCAGATGGCCTTTACCGACCCGGCAACGGTATCTCTGGTCAAGTTATTTATCTTGATAGGCTCTCTGGTTATGGGTGTAGCCGGAGTGCTGTACCTGCTGCGTACAAGTTCGGGAATCAAGCAGTAAGCTGGTTTTGCTATTGCTCGGAGTGTCAGTTTGACGTGCTTGATAGTTGCGGGTTACTATAAATTGTGGAGAGGTGTCCGAGTGGTTGATGGTGCCGCTCTCGAAAAGCGGTCTCCGCATAAGCGGAGCGTGGGTTCGAATCCCACCCTCTCCGTATTAACATATAGAAGGTAATCCATATTTCGGAGAGGTGCTGGAGTGGCCTATCAGGCGCGCCTGGAGAGCGCGTGTCGTCTTATGGCGACCGTGGGTTCGAATCCCACCCTCTCCGCCACAATGCCACAATTTGTTGCTATGCTAGAATGAGGCTGCCTTGACAGTGAACAGTAAGGATATAAAATACTGGGTCGGTTTTAATATCATACCCGGCATTGGTCGTGTCAGGTTCAGCCAGCTTGAGAACCACTTTGGCAGTCTGGGGCAGGCCTGGCAGGCTGACCCGGCAGGGTTGAAGAAGGCTGGTCTGGATGATAGCGCCGTTAGGGCCATCGGTCGCTGGCGCCCCGAGATAAATCTTGAAGCCGAGATGGAAAAACTGGCTCGCTGTGGCATACAGGCGATTACCTGTAATGATGCCGGTTATCCAGCCCGGCTCAAGGAGATATACGATTATCCACCGCTGCTCTATGTCAGGGGGCAGCTGCTGCCCGAGGATGAGTGGTGCCTGGCAGTGGTTGGCACCCGGCGGCCGACTATATATGGCCGACAGGTGGCGGAGGAAATCGTCGCCGAACTGGCTCAGAACAAGATAACCATTATTAGCGGCCTGGCCAGGGGGATTGATTCGGTTGGCCATCGGGGTGCACTTGAGGCCGGCGGCCGGAGTATTGCCGTTATGGGTGGCGGCCTTGACGCCATCTACCCGGCTGAAAATGCCAGCCTGGCCCAGAGTATTATCAAGAGGGGTGCCCTCCTCAGTGAGTTTCATCCGGGCACCAGGCCCAGGCCGGAGAACTTTCCCCGTCGCAACCGCATAATAAGTGGCATGAGTCTGGGGGTGCTGGTAGTTGAGGCTGGTGAGACCAGCGGGGCACTGATAACCGCCCACCTGGCGCTGGAGCAGAACAGGGAGGTCTTTGCCATACCGGGCAGTATTCTGTCGCTGGCCAGCCGCGGTAGCAACCGCCTCATCCAAGAGGGGGCCAAGCTGGTTGCAGACTGTACCGATATTCTGGAGGAGCTGAACCTGACCGCGGTGGGAAGCCAGATGGAAATGAAGGAGATTCTTCCCTCTTCTGAGAACGAGGCGCTGCTGCTCAAGCAGTTAGCCGCCGAGCCAACCCATATTGATGATGTCTGCCGCCTGAGTGGTCTTGAGGCCTCGATGGTGAGCAGTACTCTGACCATGATGGAACTGAAGGGGCTGGTCAAGCAGGTAGGGGCGATGAACTATATTCTTTGCCGGGAAGTCCGGGAGAAATACCGGGTGGAAATAGACTGATTTGATGAAAAGTAAGCTGGTAATAGTTGAGTCGCCGGCTAAGGCAAGGACACTTGCCAGGATTCTGGGAGAAGGCTACCTTCTAAAGGCCTCGCTGGGTCATATCAGAGACCTGCCCCGTAGCCGGCTGGGGGTGGACACCGAGCATGGTTTCACGCCCAAATACGTGGTACCCCGAGACAAGGCAAAGGCGGTTCGTGAGCTCAAACAGGCGGTTAAGGGAGCGGCTGCTGTCTATCTGGCCACAGACCCGGACCGTGAGGGGGAGGCCATTGCCTGGCACCTGGCTGATGTGACCAGAGCTGGAAAAACCCCGTATCGCCGGGTGGTTTTTCATGAAATAACGGAGTCGGCTATAAAACGGGCTTTTAAATATTCCCGCCCGATAGATATGCAGCTGGTGAATGCCCAGCAGGCCCGCCGTATCCTTGACCGGCTGGTCGGCTATAAACTGAGCCCGTTGCTATGGCGCAAAGTCAGGCGGGGGCTGTCCGCAGGCAGAGTCCAGTCGGTGGCGCTGAGAATTATAGTTGACCGCGAACGTGAGGTTGAGCAGTTTATCCCGCAGGAATACTGGACTATTGAGGCTAAACTGACCAAGAGAGATATTGAAAGATCCCCCTTCTCTGCCCTGCTGGTTGGACTTACCGATGGCACCAAGCTTGATATTGATAGTCAGGAAGAAGCCGGGGCAATCAAGAACGAGCTGGAATCGGCAGGCTACGGTGTTGCCAGGATAAAGACAAAAAAGGTCAACCGGCAACCGGCACCACCCTTTATCACCAGCACTTTGCAGCAGGAGGCCTGGCGCCGTTTTCGTTTTACTGCCAAGCAGACAATGGCGCTGGCACAGCAGCTATATGAAGGTCTGCCCCTGGGCAGTGAGGGTAGTGTCGGCCTGATTACCTACATGCGAACAGACTCGACTCATGTCGCCCGCTCAGCGGTGGCTGAAACCCGCCAGTTTATCGCCAAGGAACACGGCCCGCAGTTTCTTCCGCCGAATGCCCGTTCCTTTGCCGGCCGGGTTAAGGGGGCCCAGGAAGCTCATGAAGCCATCCGGCCAACCAAAATCTGGCGGCAGCCGTCCGGGGTCAGGCAGTTCCTTAATGCCAACCAGTTAAGGCTCTACCAGATCATCTGGCAGAGAATGGTGGCCAGCCAGATGGCGGCGGCCATCTTTGAGAATACGGCGGTTGACATCGAGGCCAGATGCCCGGCGTCTAAGACAAGATACCTCTTCCGAAGCTCGAGCTCGGTCAGTATCTTCCCCGGGTTTATGATTCTCTATAGCGAGAGTAAAGACAAAGAAGAAAAGAAGTCTGCACTACTACCTCTTCTCGAGAAGGGCGATATACTGGAACTCGTGGGACTTTTACCGGAGCAGCACTTTACCCAGCCACCGCTCCGCTTTACCGAAGCTACTCTGATTAAAGCGCTGGAACAGTGGGGGATAGGACGGCCCAGCACATATGCCCCTATTCTGTCTACTATTCAAGAAAGGGAATATGTAACTAAGGATAATGGCAACCTCAGGCCGACAGAACTGGGCATAGCGGTTAACGGTCTGCTTGTCCGCTGCTTTCCGGACATAATAAACGTCGAGTTTACCGCCCGCATGGAAGATGAACTGGACAAGGTAGCCAGCGATAACATGGACTGGGTGCAGGTGGTTAGCAATTTTTATACCCCCTTTGATAGTGACCTGGAGAAAGCCCAGCAGGTGGATAGAGTTGACTTGAAGGAAGAGGTTGTTGAAGGGCTGTGCCCGGATTGTGGCCGGCCTCTGGTGCTGAAGCATGGGCGCTTTGGCAAGTTTGTGGCCTGTAGCGGATACCCGGACTGCAAGTACACGGCTTCATACCGGATTAAGACCGGGGCGAGGTGCCCGGAGTGCGGCGCCGAACTGGTAGGCAAAAAGAGCAAAAAGGGCCGTACCTTCTATGGCTGCAACCGCTATCCGGAGTGCAAGTTCGCCACCAATTACAGGCCGCTTGCCAGACTCTGCCCCAAGTGTGACGGGCTGCTCACGGTGTATCGTGGGAAATGGGCGCAGTGTCTAAAGTGTAAACATAAAGAGAAGCTGGAACAGGGGTAACCGGGTGCAGGAAGTGTTTAACCGTTATCAGGACTACCTTAGGGTAGAGCGCAGCGTCTCGCCCTACACCATACGTAATTATACCAGCGATCTGGTGGGCAACTACCAGCGGGGCACGGCCAAGGGTTTCTTCCAGTTTCTGAAGCTGAGGAAGATTGACACGCTGAATCAGGTAGACAGGCAAGTCATGCGGGATTACCTGGCCTATCTGGCGGAGCAGGGCATCGTCCGGGCCAGCATCTCCCGCAAGCTGTCGGCCATTCGCTCGTTCTACCGCTACCTGGTGCGGGAAGGA
>DAOWDO010000043.1 GCA_030638985.1 Dehalococcoidia bacterium
ACCAACGACAACCGAACCAACGACCACCGAGCCGACAACAACTGGGCCGGCAGAGCCTCCGCAGTTAACATCTGTGGGCCATGATAGCTATATCCTACTGGGCCTGTGCAATATGTGCCATGACCCTGTTATCGGAGGAGGAACCCTGTATTACCCGGTTGAGGGTGCGAATGACCATACCGGCCGCACCGATGATACTTGCGTGACACAAGAGGGATGCCACGTGCTGGGAGAGATAGAGGGCTAGATATTTTATCGAGCCAGAGCTAAGTCTAGGGCGCTGCCGGCGCCCTAGACTTTTATTATACGTTATCATTCTGGCTATAACTGGTTTTTAGGAAAGGGTAGATTAAAGTATGGCTCTCCTTCGGCACTGGTTGAATCATTACTAATCGCCACTGGATTATTTATGGATTGATGTGTAAGATTGCAGTGGCGGTTCAGGTAAATTGAAGATCAGGTCTGCGGTCTGGTTGCTGGTTGGGCTGCTGCTGGTCGCTGCCGGTGGGCTGATTGCCACTTATGGACTGGGAGAAGCGTCATCAGAAACAAACGGCATTGCCCCGGCCGAGCCCCCACTGATAGTCTCTCACGACGTCGGTGCTGGCTATGATGGTCTTTGCCTGATATGTCATGGTGAGGGGACCGGAGAATACGAGTTCCCTGTCAGCGGTATTAACGACCACCGGGGTCGTGCCAATGAGGAGTGCCTTGACTGCCACCAGGTAGTTGAGCTTACGCAATAGATACCGTATAGCTGACGATAGTTATTGTCAGGAGTATATGGCTGCCATTACATCATTGGGCTATGCCCCCGGAGCTTGACAGCAGCTGCATGTGGTTTTCAATGGTTGCGTGTAGCTACCTTTTGTGTTTTCGGGTATACTAAATGTTAGTGACAGCCGACCTGCGGGTAGCCTGTTTTCCTTTTTGGGTGAGAGAGGTTGAAGAAAAAGTTTATCATTGGCGGCTTTTTTGTCGGCCTGGCGGTGTTTTTTCTCGGCTACATGGCCTTCATGGGCGGTGTCATCTACTACTATGAGGTCGGTGAGCTTCTGGAGAAGGCGGATACTATCGCCGGTCAAGCGGTGCGGGTCAGCGGCATAGTGGCCCCGGATGTTGAAAAGAGCGGGCTTGAGATGCGGTTCACCGTCGTCGATAACACCGGATTGGATGCCAGTCTGATGGTGGTCTACTCTGGTGCCGTCCCCGATACCTTTGAGGTGGGCAGCCAGGTTGTCGTTGAAGGGGAATATGATGGCGGCGGCTTTTTTCAAGCTGAATCTATACTGACCAAGTGTAGTTCAAGATATGTGCCGCAGGGCGATACGGGGGGGGAGTGATGTCCCAGTTGGGCAATGTGGCGCTGGTTCTTGCCCTGGCGGCCAGTATCTTCTCGATTGCCGCCTTTATTTTTGGCCTGAGAGGCGGTCGCCGGCGGTTAATTGACGCCGCCAGAAAGAGTGTCCTGGCGGCTGCCGCATCTTTTTCAATTTCGGTAATCGCCCTGCTTGTTGCCCTGGTCACCCATGACTTTCAGATTGAATACGTTGCTTTGTACACCAGTAGCGGTCTTTCTCTGCCTTACCTGATTAGCGCCCTGTGGGCGGGCAATGCCGGTTCGCTTCTTTTCTGGGGCTGGATTCTTTCGCTGGCTGCCGCCGCGGTGGTGCTGAAGAAACGTCCTCAGGGGGAGGGGCTGGTACTCTCTGCCGCAGCGGTCATTATGGGGGTTCAGCTCTTCTTCATAATACTGCTGCTGTTTGTTCCCAATCAGAACCCCTTTCAAGTATTACCATCCGTCCCCGCCGAAGGCGTCGGCCTCAACCCTCTGCTGGAAAACCCGGGGATGATAATACACCCGCCGCTGCTGCTGGTCGGCTATGCTCTCTTTGCCGTCCCCTTTGCCTTTGCCATTGCCGCCCTGCTGACCCGCAAGCATGAAAACGATTGGCTGGCTGCCGCCAGGGGCTGGGCTCTTTCGGCCTGGCTGCTGCTGGGGCTGGGCAATCTCGTCGGTGCCTGGTGGGCATATGTCGAACTCACCTTTGGTGGTTACTGGGCCTGGGACCCGGTGGAAAACGCCGGGCTGATGCCCTGGCTGATGATTACCGCCTTTCTGCACTCCGCTCTAATGCAGCGGCGGAAGGGGATTTTTAAGCTGTGGAGTATGCTGCTGGTGATTTCCGCCTTTGCACTGACCATTTTTGGCACTTTCCTCACAAGGAGCGATTTCCTGTCTTCGGTACACACCTTTGGCCAGACTGCTGTCGGCCCCTTCTTCCTTGGTTTTCTAATAATCAGTTTTTTCGGCTCGCTGGCACTGCTCTTCTACCGGCGCAGGGACTTACAGAGCCAGGCTGAGGTAGACTCCGTCATCTCCAGCGAAGGCGCCTTTCTAACCAACAACCTGCTCCTGGTTGGCGCTACCTTTGTTATCTTCCTGGGCACCATCTATCCCTCCCTATCCGAGCTGTTCGCTGGCTCCAGAATATCGGTTGATGGCTCCTACTTTAATATGGCGGCGGTGCCTATTTTCCTGGCTATTATCCTGCTCTCCGGCGTCTGTGTGCTAATTGGCTGGCGGCGGCTGCCACTGGCCCGGCTGGGACGCCGACTGCTCTGGCCGGCGGTAGTGGCGGTGATTGTTGTCATCGCCCTGTTGGTTTTCGGAGTGAGGCAGGGCTTCGCCCTGTTCGCCTGGTTTTTGTCTGTCTTGGTCATCTC
Source organism: Dehalococcoidia bacterium (assembly GCA_030638985.1). Taxonomy (GTDB): domain Bacteria; phylum Chloroflexota; class Dehalococcoidia; order Dehalococcoidales; family DAOWLH01; genus DAOWLH01. The sequence goes on from DAOWDO010000043.1 coordinate 2,728, forward strand.
GGCGATACTGTCCGTCTGGCTCCGCGACCTTGGTGCCCGCTGGAAGAGAAGCCCCGGTAGGTATTTTAAGGAGTTTTTCACTCTTATTGGGGCCAGTAGAAGCCGCTATGGCGGTCTTATCGTGCACCTGTCATTAGCCGTTATGGCCATCGGGGTTGTCGGCTCCTCTCTTTTTGATGTCAGAGAGGAGGCGGCGCTGGCCGCGGGAGAGTCGATGACCGTTGGTGAATATCAGCTTACCTACCATAGCCTGATACCTGAAGGCGCATCCGACAAGATGACATTCACCGCTATAGTAGAGGTCTTCAGGGGAGATAAATCACTCGGCATTATCAAGCCACGGATTCAATATTACTCTGGAGGAGAGAAACAGGTACCCAGGGTGGCCATTCGTTCCACCCCGGTCGAAGACCTGTGGGTCGTTCCGCTAAGCTGGGATTCGGAGCTTACGGTAATAAAATTCAGAGCCCTGGTAAGTCCTCTGGTCGTCTGGATATGGGTTGGCGGCGGCCTGTTTCTCCTTGGTGGACTGATTGCCCTCTGGCCGGAGCGACGCCGGTAGCTCGTCAGAAAGCCTCTTGAATTAAGGGTGCTTCCAAAAGTAGAATACAGGGATAATGAAAGAGGCTCAAAGCAGCTGGGCGATAGAGACCAGGGGGCTTACCCGGTCTTTTAGCAATCTTCTGGCCTTAAATGGCCTGGACCTCAGGGTGGAGAGGGGGCAGACGCTGGCTGTCTTCGGCCCCAATGGCGCCGGCAAGAGCACCCTGATAAAGATTCTATCCACCGTAATGAAGCCCTCCTCCGGTGAGGTTCTGCTCGATGGCTTCAGTATCAAAGGTAATACCGAAGAAG
>DAOWDO010000021.1 GCA_030638985.1 Dehalococcoidia bacterium
AATGTTGAAGACTATGAAGGGGGTGACATCTCCCTTCAATTTGTTTTCAACGAGTCCAGGCTGAGCGGGGTATCCGCCCTTATCAACCAGCGGGTATACGGTATCGACGCCGACCTGACCAATCGCCCGACACCACGAATGATTGACGGACTGGAACTGCTGGCTAAGCTGATACACCCGGAGATATTCGGCCCGGTAGAGTAGCCAGCTTGATGGGGAACAGGGTATTAGCCCTGTTCCCCATCATAACAAAAATAAACAGCGATAGATTTCAACCATGCCACCAAAACAGGCTCGAACAGCGCCGGACAGCAGGCGGAGGAACCAGGCCGTATACCCCCGCTGGAGAAAGCGTATCTATGCCATCCTGGGGCTTGTGGCTCTGTTACTGCTGGTGATATCCTTTGCCACCACCGTCGGCAGTGTGGACATTCCCTTTTCGACCACGTCCAGCATCCTGATTTCCAAGCTGCCTTTCATTGACATCACACCGACATGGACAGATGCCATGGAGACCATTGTTCTTGAGATACGCTTGCCCAGAGTTCTCCTGGCCGGACTGGTTGGCGCTGCGCTGTCAATAGCCGGCGCTACCTACCAGGGGCTGTTTCGCAATCCTCTGGCCGACCCATACCTCATCGGTGTGGCTCAGGGCGCAGCCCTGGGGGCTGTTATCGGTTTCCTTTTACCCGTTAGCCTGCTCGGAACGTCCATCGGTCTTATCCCGGTACTGGCCTTTGCCGGAGCGCTTCTTAGCATCGCCGTCGTCTATAGCCTGGCCCGGGTGGGCCGAACCATGCCGCTAACCACCCTTATCCTGGCAGGGGTGGCGCTGGGAGCTCTTCTCGGAGCCATCGTTGCTTATCTGGCTCTCACCAGCGGCCAGATGGTGCGTAGCATTCTGTTCTGGCTTACCGGCAGCTTTTCCTTAAGCCAGTGGTCAGAGGTATGGATTGTTCTGCCAATTATTATCATCGGGGCGGCCGTAATCCTTCTCTTCGCCCGCTCGCTCAACATAATGCAGTTTGACGAAGAGCAGGCACAGCAACTGGGAGTCAACGTGGAAAGACTCAAGATCATCCTGCTGATAGCGGCCACGCTGGTTACCGCTGCCGCCGTCTCCTTTGTCGGTATCATCGGTTTCGTCGGCATTATCGTGCCCCACGCCGTACGCTTAATCTGGGGGCCCGACCACCGCTTTCTACTACCACTGTCCATACTCAGCGGCGCCATTTTCCTCATTCTGGCCGACGTCTTGGCACGCACGATGGCAGCACCCTCTGAGATACCGATAGGGGTAATCACTGCTATCTTCGGAGCACCATTCTTCCTTTTTCTGCTACGCCGCCGGGCAAAAATGCTTTTTTAAAGAGAAAAATGATTAAACTCAGGTTACAGGATGTTACCCTCGGTTACGGGCAAAGCGTGGTCGTGGAAGGTATTACGCTGGAGGCAAACCCCGGCCAGATGCTGGGGCTTGTCGGGCCCAACGGCTGCGGCAAGTCAACCATCATTAAAGCGCTGAGCTATGTCCTTGCGCCCCGTTCAGGCAAAGTGTTCCTGGATGGACGAGATATATCCCGGATACCGAGGCGAGAACTGGCTCGTTTGCTCGGTGTTATTCCCCAGATGCCGCTGCTGCCCAGTGCTTTCACTGCCTTTGAGATAGTGCTTATGGGCCGAAATCCCCACCTGGGGCTATTCCAGTATGAAGGACGCAAGGACATGGAAATTGCCTGGCAGGCCATGGAAAACACCTCGACTCAGCATCTGTCCCAGCGAAGGATAAGTGAGCTCTCCGGCGGAGAAATCCAGGGCGTCGTCATTGCCCGTGTCCTGGCCCAGCAAACACAGGCCGTCCTCCTGGATGAACCGACGGCCAACCTGGATATTAACCGTCAGATTGAAATCCTGGATTTAATCAAGGGCCTTTGCCTCGGTAAAGGCCTTACCGTTGTTATCGCCCTGCACGATCTGAATCTGGCGGCACAATATTGTAACCGGCTGGCACTGATAAACGAGGGGAGAATCTATGCCGAGGGTAGTCCGGAAGATGTTATCACCGCCGACAACATCCGGCAGGTATACGGCGCCGGAAGTTACATCGACCGCCACCCGCTGAGCGGACTGCCAGTGGTATTGCCGGTTGCCGGAGACAGCAATATTAAACAGGTTGATTCCGATTAAATCTGATACAGCTAGAGAAGGTTGTCTACTTTTGGCTGCAGCGCTGACTCCGGTAAGGCGCCGATAACCGTGTCCACTACCTCTCCATTCTTGAAGAACATCATCGTCGGTATCGACATGATATGATATCTAACAGCCGTTTTGGAGTTTTCATCAACATTCAGTTTGCAGAACTTTACCCTGCCCTTGTACTTCTCGGATAGGCTCTCCACAACCGGCGCTACCATGCGGCAGGGGCCACACCAGGGCGCCCACATATCTACCACCACCGGCTGGCTGGATTTAATAACTTCTTCCTCAAAAGTTCCATCGGTGACAACCAGGGTCATTATAACGGTCTCCTTCCAGGTTCTTAATTACCACCTCTATGGTATAGCTTTACCCCTTTTTGTGTCAATAAAGGTTACAGTGTTACTAACCTAGCTAACATTTTCGTTGACAGCTGTCCCCAAAAAGATTAAAATCGAGTCACTGTGCGGATGTTTGGCACTTCCGGCATAAGAGCCGTTGTGGACAACTGGCTAATCCAGCTGGCACTAAAGGTCGGACTGGCAGTTGGACAGCTCCACGGAAGCGTCATCGTTGGCTGCGATACCCGAACCTCTTCCGGCGCCATGAAGCAGGCAGTAACTGCCGGGCTGCTGGCAGCCGGGGCCAGGAGCTTTGATGCCGGCGTGCTGCCGACACCAACACTCGCCATGGCCACTACAGAATTTGACGCCGGGGTCATGATCACCGCCTCCCATAACCCCCCGGAGTACAACGGCATCAAACTGCTCAATCCGGATGGCTCCGCTTTCAGTCCCAACCAGCAGCACCAGATAGAAGAGATGGTGCTAAACGATTCTCTGGCAACGTCCTCATGGGATAGGTGGCAGTCCCCTGGTGCCTATCACGATGCCATTGACCACCATATAAAGAGCATCTTGGCCAGCTTTCCCGGTGAGTTCAAGCTCAGGGTGGCGCTGGACTGCGGCGGCGGAGCCGCCTCGGTAATCACCCCACGCCTGCTTGAGAAGATGGGCTGTGAGGTACTGGCCCTTAACTGTACCCCCAACGGCTTTTTCCCCCGCCCTGCCGAGCCGACCGAAGCCAACCTGGCCGACCTGATGAAGGTGACAACTGAGTCTGGCGCCGATGTAGGCATTGCCCACGACGGTGATGCCGACCGGTTGATGGCCGTGGATGACCGGGGAAGATTCATCCCCGGGGATAAACTGCTGGTACTTCTAGCCCGAGAGATGGGTGCCCGGCAGGTGGTCACCACCCTAGATGCCTCTATGGCCATTGATGAGGCCGGCTTTATAGTAACCAGGACCGGCGTCGGTGATAACCATGTCAGTGAAGAGCTAAAAAGGGGCGGTGATTTTGGCGGAGAGCCATCGGGAAGCTGGATTTTCCCCAAGAATTCACTGTGCCCCGATGGCATCTACGCCGCCGCCCAGCTGGTCTCTCTGGCCAGCAGATATAAACTGTCCCGTTTGGTTGACTCGTTACCGGCTTACCCGATGCTTAGAGGTAATGTCGCTGCTGATGGAATGGCAATGCCCGAACTGGAGCACAGGCTGGCAGCCTGTATGAAACCGGTATCAACCAGCAGGATGGACGGCATCAGGCTGAGCATGGACGGCGGCTGGCTTCTCATCAGGGCCTCCGGGACTGAACCCAAGATACGGATCACCGCTGAAGCAAAGACCGAGGCACTGGCACACCAGTACTATGAAAACGGCGTCAGGCTGATAAAGGAGTCAAGCAGCCAACCCAGGGAGGTCAGGTGAAGGCGATTATTCTTGCAGCCGGGGAGGGCAGCCGCATGCGCCCCCTAACCTATACCCGACCCAAGGTCATGCTGCCCATCGCCAACAAGCCCATACTGGAGCATCTGCTCATGGCGGCTGCCCGAGCTGGTATCTCGGAATTCATCCTCGTCGTCGGCTACCACGATGAACAGGTACGCGACTATTTCGGCAATGGCGAACGGTGGCAGCTAAAAATAGACTACCTGACCCAGAGAAAGCGACGGGGCACGGCTGACGCCATCAGGAGAGTAAGGGCTTCAATTGACGGTAAATTCCTGGTAATGAATGGTGACATCATTACCAGCAGTGAAGACATAATCAACCTGACCAACCGCAGCGATAATGCTATCGGGGTAAAGGATGTGGATGACGTTAGCGGCCTGGGAGTGGTCGAGGTACGTGGTGGGCAGATAACTCAGATTTATGAAAAAACTGTGCGGCCACCTTCGAACATCGCCAATACCGGACTCTATCTGCTAACGCCGGATATCTTTGATGCCATCGCCAGGACACCGAAATCACCACGGGGAGAGTATGAGATTACCGATTCCCTGAGGCTGATGATAGAGATGGGACAGCGCATCGCCCCTCAGGAAATCAGCTACTGGCTTGACTTTAGCTATCCGTGGGATCTGCTGTCCGCCAACGAAACCCTGATGGCCGGCATCGAAGCACGAACTCTGGGCAAGATCGAGGATAATGTATTCATCAAGGAGCCTGTCGCCATCGGTGAGGATACAATACTGAGGTCAGGCTGCTACATAACCGGCCCGGTGGTAATCGGCCGGGGCTGTGACATCGGCCCCAACTGCTACATCAGGCCGTACACCGCCATTGGCGATGACTGCCACCTTGGCGCCGCTGTTGAGGTAAAGAGCTCCATAATAATGAGGGGCACCAAAATACCGCACCACAACTACATCGGCGACAGCATCATCGGAGAGAACTGCAACTTCGGCTCGGGCACTAAAATCGCCAACCTCAGGCTGGACAAAAAGAATATATCGGTAGCCGGTATGGATACCAAAAAACGCAAACTTGGGGCTATAATAGGAGACGGTGTTGAGACCGGAATAAACGCCAGCATCAATGTCGGCACTATAATTGGCAATAACACCGCCATTGGACCGGGCGCCGTAGTCAGTGGTATCATCGCACCGGGCTCAAGGGTATTCTAGAGGAGTAGCTTATGAAACAGGCAGTCATTCTAGCAGCCGGAGAGGGAAGGCGGCTCAGACCGTTTACAGTCAATAAACCTAAGGCGATGATTAGTATCGCCGGAGCTCCCATCCTGCAATACGTAGTTGAGTCGCTGGCACAGAATGGCATACGCGACATCGTGCTGGTTGTCGGCTACCGAAAGGAACAGATTTTCGACTGCATGGGCTCCGGAGAGCAGTTTGGGGTTGACATAAAGTATGTGACACAGGAGAGGCAACTGGGCACCACCCATGCTCTTTCAAAGGCTAAAGCGGCGGTTAACGATGAATTTCTAGTTCTACCAGGCGACAAACTGATTGAAGCCGACACCATTGCCCAGATTGCCGCCGCCAGACCGGAAGCAATACTGGTTAAAAAAATGGAGGATCCATTCAGAAGCGCCGTGGTCACCATCGAAAATGGTATGATTAAGGAAGCAACGCGCCCGGAGAGACGTGTTTCTACCCAGAGCAGGGAGCCCGGCATCCAAATCGTTAATACCGGCATATATTGCTTAAGCAGGGCCATCCTTGATTACCTTAAGGACGAGCCAAGCATTCCAGCCGCCCTCAACAGTGTAATAGCCGACGGAGGCAAGATCCGTGCTCTGGAAACAGCCAGCACCTGGCTTGATGTTGTCTACCCCTGGGACATACTGAGCCTTAACGGAGCCGTTCTGCGCCGGGTACAAGGCCAACTTGGCGGCATCATCGAGACCGGGGTAACCATAAAGGGCCTGGTTTCGGTGGACGAAAATACGATAATAAAGTCAAACTGCTACATAGCCGGCCCGGTGGTAATCGGCCGGGGCTGTGAAATAGGCCCCAATGTTTGCATCCTGCCGGCCACCAGTATCGGTGACAACGTGGTTATTGCACCCTTTACCGAGGTGGAGAACAGCGTCATCGGCAGCGATGTCAGCGTTGGCCCTGGCTCCATAATACAGGACTCGGTCATTGATAAAGGTTGTGCCATAACCGGTCACCTTTCCGCCATCAGCGGTGAGACCGAGATAAAGATTGACGGATACCACCGGGTGAAAGTAGGGGCCATGCTGGGTGAGGGCTGTAGCCTTGGCAGCAATGTGGTCGCCATGCCCGGAGTCATCGCCGGCAACTACACACAGGTCAAGGCGCTTAAGCTAATCAGCGGACAGACGCCAGACCGGAGCCTGGTGGTCTAGCAGAGTCATGTGCGGTATCGTTGGCTACATTGGTAACAAACCGGCGCAACCGGTCCTGTTTAAGTGCCTGGCCCGGCTTGAGTACCGTGGCTATGATTCCTGCGGCATTGCCGTCGCGGGAAATGGAATTGATCTGCAAAAGGACAGGCTGCGGGTAGGGGAACTCGTCAAGAAGGTACCGTTGCTCGAAGGCATGACCGGTGTTGGTCATACTCGATGGGCCACCTGTGGCGAGCCATCGGCAGCAAATGCCCACCCTCACCTTGACTGCAGCGGTTGCATCGCCGTAGTCCACAACGGCATAATAAGCAATTTTCAAGAGCTGCAACAGCAATTAACAGATGAGGGGCACCACTTCCTTTCGCAAACAGACACCGAGGTATTACCCCATCTCATAGAGAAGTATTACCAGGGCAATCTGGAAGAGGCAGTGGCAGCTGCACTAAAGGACATAGAGGGCTCTTATGCCATCGTAGTACTCCGGGAGGGCGAATCCAAGCTGGTAGTTGCCCGTAAGGATAGCCCGCTTATTGTCGGCATTGGTGACCAGGAGAACTTTGCCGCCTCTGATGTGCCGGCGATACTGGACTATACCAACCGGGTGGTTTACCTGGAAGAGGAAGATATCGGGGTTATCACCAATAGCGGTATAGAAATCAGGCAAAACGGCTCCGTTATCAGGAGAAAGGAACACAAGATACCCTGGAGTGTCGATGAGGCACAGAAAGCAGGCTACGAGCACTTCATGCTCAAGGAAATCCACGAGCAACCCCGTGTTATAAGGGACACACTGATAGGATACGGACATGAAATAGCACCGATAATCGACCTGGAAAGCATGAGGGACACCGGTACTGAAGCCATGCTCTTCGTGGCCTGTGGCACTTCTTACCACGCCGGCCTGGTCGGCAAGTGCATCTTCGAGGAGCTTCTTGGAATTCCGGTGCGGGTGGAACTGGCCTCCGAATTCAATTACTACCCCCAGACCCTGGCCAAGACAATGAGTATCGTCATCACCCAGTCCGGCGAGACCGCCGACACAATCAAGGCTACCAGGAGGCTGCAGGAGAAGGGCTGCCACGTGCTGGCTATCACCAACGTAGTCGGCAGTACCATCAGTCGCATCGCCGACCTGACCCTCTACACCCAGGCTGGACCTGAAATAAGTGTGGCCTCCACCAAGAGCTTCATCGCCGAACTGGTCGCCCTGTACTGGCTGGCAATGTCCTACTCCATAGCTGATATCAAGCGTCTGGCCGATATGCTGATGACTCTCAGACAGCTACCAAACACAGTGCAACAGGTGCTCGATAATAAGTCCGGCATAAAGCAGTGCGGCGAGTACCTCGCCGGCTACGATAATATCTTCTTTATCGGACGGGGCATCAACTACCCGGTAGCCCTGGAAGGGGCGCTAAAACTTAAGGAAATCTCCTACATACACGCCGAGGGCTACGCTGCCGGGGAACTAAAGCACGGCCCGTTCGCCTTGCTGGATAAGGACACTCCAGTAGTAGCTGTCGTTGCCAAGGATAACACCTATGAAGCCATGCTGAACAACATCAGGGAAATCAAGACCCGGGGTGCGCCAGTAATAGCCCTGGTTGAAAATGGCGACGAGTCTGTTGGTGAAATGGCCGACTTCGTTATAAGCGTGCCCAAGGTAGGCCTGATTTTCTCGCCAATAGTCAACTCCGTGGTGCTTCAGCTCCTGGCCTACTATGCCGCCGAGAAAAGGGGCTGCCCCATAGACTTCCCCCGCAACCTGGCTAAAAGCGTAACCGTTGAGTAGGCAGACGTTAAGACCAGGCTTCACCCTGCTTTGCCCGAGCCAATTTCCAGGCAATCGTTTCACAGAGCACGCTTACATCTTCAGCGGAGAGGTAGCCGGAGATACTGGCGTCAAACAGGATATTACCCTCAGGCCGAAGCTCATTATCACCACCCCACAGCACCAGCGTTATCGGCACGCGGCTGAAGGCGTTTATGGTAACGGCAATATCACCGAAATCAGCCCTCTGCCCACCAAGGATAGCGGCGGTTTCCAGCAGACCCTGCGGCTGTTGGCCGAAGCTGGCCAGAAGCGGCCTAACAGCTCTCTTATAGAAAACAGGGGAGTAGTTGGCGCCATCCGGCAGCTCCTTATAGGTGATTTTGCGGCCGGCAAGGGCACCGCCCTGGGCACGGATGAAATAATGCAGTATCAAGAGCTTCTCTCTCGGGGATACCGGCTCCTGGCCGGATACCGAACGAATCTCTGCCCCGGGCAGGGTGATCTGGTGGGATTTACCGAGATAATCGAGAGTGATGACCTTTTTGTTGTTTGCCAGCCTTAACCGGGCGCCGCTTTTACGGCACTGCTCCTCCAGGTCATCAATCCGGGCCAGCTTTTGGCAAGCCAGTTCTAAAGCCAGATTATAGGCATGCTGGAAGTTTCTCTGCTCAGGCAGCGCCAAAGTCCATTCCCCGTGGAAAGACTATATCTCAAGCCAGGAGTGTGAGTAGAGCATTTCACCGCTTAGGACGCGGACAGTTTTTACGTACTCTTTCTCTTTCTGAGTCAACGAAGCCACATCCGGCTTTTCACCATCCATCACCCGGTGCACCAGACTGACTATCTCCGGCATCTCGCCCCCGGCCAGCCTGATTAACTCCTCATCAAAGGCATCAACTATAGCGGCATAGAGCCCGTGCTTCATCAGCATGGCCAGATAGGCGCGGTTGAGATAGGGCCTTAAGTCGGCTGGTGTACCATTGGAGACATTGGACAGGCCGACGATGGACTTGCACCCCGGAGCGATGTCGGCCAGCATGCTCATAAACTCCAGGCTGGCTTTTACCTGGTTTATCTCAACGCTGACCGGGGTAATAATGGGGTCAATCCAGATGTCTTCATTGGGGATATCCAGCTGGTTGGCCTTATAGATTAGGTCAACCGCCAGCATACATCTCTCATTGGCATCGCGGGGCATGCCCTCCACCCCCCAGAGGAGGCCGATCATGTCGGCGTTATACTGCCTGACCATAGGCAAAACCTTCTCCAGTCTTTCCGGCTGCAGTGAAATGGAATTGATGAGCGCCCGGCTCTTACAGGTCTTGAGGCCGGCCTCGGTGGCCACCGAATTGGTGGTATCCAGAGATAGGGGCTTGTCGGTAACCTCCTGTACAGTGTTGACCAGCCAGGTCATCAGTTCCTCACCGGTCTTGCGGGCGGGGCCAATGTTCAGCTCGAGATAATCAACACCGGCCTCGGCCTCAGCCCTGGCCAGTGCCTGAATGGGCCTGGCATCTCTCTCCCTCAGCGCCGGGCCGATGGTCTTAGACATTATATTAATGTTTTCACCGACGAGTATCATAAGATCCCTCCTAAGGTTTCCATGCTTTAAGATAAGCCGGGATGTGGGCTCCTTCCCTGGGGCCAACCAGAATCTCCCAGTCGGGCAGTTCCTCCTCCAGCCCACCGCTTTCAATGGCGATGTAGCCGGGGACTATCAGCTTTCGGTGCTTCACCCTGTCACCGATGCCGCTCTTCTTCACCAGAAGGGCAATAGTATCGGCCCCGAATTTTCCGGCAGCCCAGGCAGTCATAACCGATAGGCCTTCGGTATCCTTGACCAGCAGGTAAGCGGGAACCCGGCTATTTTCTATTTCACCGGAGACAATGAAATAGGTCAACGAGAAGTTGGAGGTAACCAGCACCGGTGAATTCTCATCCGGGCCGCTAACATCATAGATGCCCTCAGTGGTAGCCAGGGGCCGCTGGGGGTCGGTGAAGATGTTCATTCTGAGCACCAGAAGAGGAAACAGGCTTTCACCCTGAAAATCAGAGAGGACGATAATGCCACCATACTTGGCAACAAAGGTGGCGGCAATCAGGGCCTCCTTCATCGGGTTGTCAGCCATCTCGTTGGCCAGGATGATGGTTGGATAGCCCAGAGGCCGGTATTTCTTTTCCAGAGCGGCTCTCCTGATTATCACCTGGTCTTCAAGAACCTGGCGCGGTCTCCTGGCGCCAGAGTCAATAACGATATCCTTAACTCCGGCCTGATTGAGACTGGTAGTCAGCTCGGCCAGCTCTTCCAGGCTAGCAGCCTTGGCGGCTACCGGGCAGGAGTATTCCTTGGCCAGTGCCGCTACCTGGTCAATGTTATCCCTAGTTGCTGCATAGAGCAGCGGCTTCCTGTCGGCACAGGCCTTCACACCGACAGCCAGCACAGCAGGGTCACCACTCATCAGTATGATATTGCCATCACAGCCCTGCTTGACCCTGGCCACCAGGGCTTCAAATCTGCCGGCATCACCCGAATCACACTTAACTGCCACCAGGTCGGGGCGGAGGGTCAGCCCCACCCGCTGGTACTGGAGCTCCTTAAAGCTAGCCAGCCGGCGGTCAACTTCGGTATCGTCCATGGCGTCACTGATAATGATGGCCAGGCCGGGCTGGTTTTCAAACCTCTTTTCATGACGGAACATGACCGTCTCGCCGCCTACCTTGAGTGCCCGGTCGCCGACACCGATGGTCACCGGCCTGATAGGAGGGGCCGATGCCTCCTCCAGCTTGCTCTTGGCTTCTTCAGAAACGTAGGGACAGGCAGCCAGCTCGGCCTTGCCGGCAGCCAGGCTCATGGCGAAGGCGAGGCAGGTGGGCACACCACACTCACCGCAGTTAGTCTTGGGCAGCAGCTTGAATATCTCTATACCGGTAAGTGGCATACTGTAAACTCCTCTCTACATTATTGGTTCCATACTTAACGCCGGGTGCCCTTTTTCCTGAAGGAATGGCAGGATTTCGTCCTCGGTGGTGCCTATTGTCTCATCGGCAACCATATCCAGAAGGTTGGGGATGCCTATTTCCTCCGCCCGGGCGTTGAAGCGGTCGGCAATCTCCTCCTTAAGCATCTTGGGCATCCACACCAGCCTCTTAATCCCGCCCTCGGCACTGAGGAATTTCCTCTGGGAAATGTTATATTTGCTGTGGCCGACAAAACCGGGGGTGCTGATACCGCCACCGATGGTGCCGGCCAGCGTGGTGAACTTCATACCACTGGGGGTCATGCCCATATATTCCCGGTTTACCGACATTATGCCGTTACACAACGGTAGAACAGCGGCAATGCACTCCATGCAGCCACACGAGGTCATCGGGTCGTTGATCAGGCTGTAGAAGTTGTAGTGGTCAAGCTTACCCCGGGAGGCCTTGAAGACAAACTCGTTGACTCCCTTCCACTGACCCATATGGGCGTCAATAGTTTCCCCCTTGGGCACCGGCTGGTTGGGGCCGGTGGGATTAATCTCAAAGGCCGCTTTACAGTCCATCCAGTTGTAGGAGCCGCAGAGGCCGGTTCTCTCCGGGCTGATTACACAGACATGGCTGGGGGCAAAAGACTGGCACAGAGTACAGGAGTAGTACATATCGGTTGTCTCGTCAGTCATGCCCTCAATACGGGTATCACGGACGGCATAAACCGTCTTGGCCTTTTTCACCGTCTCTTTTACCTTGTCGGCCTCGGTATAGATTTTCACCTGAATCTTGTCGAAGATGCGGCCAAAGTCCTGGTGCAGTTTGGCATGGAGGATGGTGCCGATGTGCTCCAGCTTGAAACCCTTCTCCACGGCTGCTTTACTCACCCTGAGCCAGGCGATATCTCTCTGGCCGATGTGCATCACTCCCTGGGCATAGTTTATCAGGTGGTGAATCTGGCGTTCCAGGATGGGCTCGTAGTCATCCTGCATCTCCCGGCCGGCGACCTCAACAGCTATAGCCAGGGGCAGCTTGGTGCCGGCAGGGACATCTGTAATCTCCTGCCCGATAACCTCGACCTTGCCGTCCTCGACTTCATCCATGGGCCTTGAGGTTACCCACTCCACCATTTGAGACCGGCCGCCGCCGCATTCAAGATAGATGTCATCGCCACGCACCCGCTCACCCTCAAAGGCCGGGCCATAGGCAACCGGCACCGGTACCTGGGCAACGGCCACCTTAAGTCCCCGCACTTCGACGGCACGGGAAACAATCTTATCATGAGGTACATTGGAGACAACGTGCTCATAGGTGGTAATACCGGTGGGCAAGACCTCCGGTATCGGCGTATCGGCGATGACGGGGAAGCCCCAGTTGATGACGCCGGCGGCGTTGGCATACCACTCATCGGTAACATAGCCCAGCGGCATGGCGAAGGCGAAGATGCGGTCTTTATTATAGATAAGGTGTTTTCTATAATCGCCGGGCTCAATGCCGCCGAAGGTAAAACCGGCCCTGATGGCGAAGCCAGCGGCAAAGACAGCGGC
>DAOWDO010000075.1 GCA_030638985.1 Dehalococcoidia bacterium
AACAATCTGACACTGGCCCGCCTTTTTATTGAGAATATGAAGCTTATTGGGCGCAGTGCGGAGATGGAAAACCCGGACCAGTCCTTCGGCAGCACCGATATGGGTAATGTCAGCCAGCTGGTGCCCAGCATACATCCTTCGGTGGCGGTAGCCCCGTTCGATGTGAGTATCCATTCGCCCCGCTTTGCTGCTGCGGCTGCTTCGGAAGCCGGTATCCAGGGGATGATAGATGCTGCCAAGGCTCTGGCACTAACAGCAGTTGACCTGTTAGCCAGTCCGGAGTCCGTTACCCACGCAAAGAAAGAATTTGCCCAGCCCTCCTGATTTGGCGGAGCACCAGGCTCAAGCTTACTACCCCATCCAGATGGCTTGAGGTATAATAAAGGGACAGGACCAAAGGAGATGAAAAAATCCGTGAAGGTCTATCTGGGGATTGATGTTGGTTCGGTATCCACCAAAATGGCCGTCCTCGATGAGGGTGGTGAAATCGTAGCGACAAGCTACCTCCAGACACGGAGCAATCCGGTGGCGGCAGTACAGAATGGGCTGAGAGAAATTGCTTGCCTCCTGCCCCAGGGCGCCGGGGTTGCCGGCGTGGCTACCACCGGGAGCGGCCGCTACCTGGCTGATGTCATTGCTGGTGCCGACCTGGTCAAGAATGAGATTACCAGTCAGGCCACTGCTGTTTTGCACTACTTTCCCCGGGTGCAGACGGTTATTGAAATCGGCGGCCAGGATAGTAAAATAATCATCATCAGGGATGGTATTGTAACGGATTTTGGCATGAACACGGTCTGTGCCGCTGGCACCGGTAGTTTCCTTGACCATCAGGCGCAGCGCCTGGGTGTGACCATAGATGATTTCAGCCGACTGGCCATGGAAAGCAACCTTCCAGTGACCATTGGCGGCCGGTGCACTGTTTTCGCCGAATCGGACATTATTGGCAAGCAGCAGATGGGCCACCGGGCTGAGGATATTGTCTATGGCCTTTGCCGGGCGCTGGTGCGCAACTATCTCAGCAATGTCGCTCTGGGCAAGGATATCAGGCCGCCGGTGGCCTTCCAGGGGGGAGTTGCTTTTAATGGTGGCATTGTCCGGGCGCTTGAGGAAGAGCTGGATACCGAGGTTATCATCCCGCGGCATCACGAAGTAATGGGGGCGATAGGGGCCGCTCTGCTTGTTAATGAAGAGATGAAAGATGGCGACAGCCGGTTTCGGGGATTTACTGTCGCCAGCGAGCAGTATGATGCCGCTTCATCTGAATGCGATATCTGCCCCTACCGGTGTGAAATAGCGCAGTTACGCCTCAATGGACGGGTTCTTGGTGGCTGGGGCGGACACTGCGACCTGTGGCAGCAAAGTCAGCAGGCCAGGTGTATTAGTGGAGGCAATTAGTGAGAATAGCGATTGATGCCTCGGGTGGTGAATATTCCCCGCATGAGATTGTCAAGGGGGCGATTAAAGCCGCTCAGGAATACCACGTAGACATTATTCTGGTGGGTAAGAGGTCCCTGCTTCACGTTTTAGCTGGCAAGAACATGAATAAGCTGAATCTGAGTATTGTTGGCGCCAGTCAGACGATTGGCTTTCACGAACACCCTCTGCAAGCAATACGCAAGAGGCCGCGCTCTTCGATAGTGGTCGGCATTAATCTATTAAAAGAAGGCGAGGCCGATGCCTTTGTTTCGGCCGGTAACACCGGTGCTGTCCTGTGCGCCGCCCTGCTCAACCTGGGCAAGATTGAAGGTGTCGAACGTCCCGCTCTGGCCAGCCTGGTCAGTCTCAACCAGTCCTCTCCGTCTCTTCTCATTGATGCCGGCGCCAATGCTGACTGTCGGCCCAACCACATGCTACAGTTTGCCGAGCTGGGCAGTATCTACGCCCGGTATATCTTCGGCATAGACTCACCGGGTGTCGGCCTGCTCAGTAACGGCACCGAGGAGACCAAAGGCAATCGCCTGGCCCAGGAGAGCTTCCGGTTGCTCAATAAATCTGGCATTAACTTCCTGGGCAATATTGAAGGCACCGATATCGCCAGGGGCACAGCTGATGTCATTGTTACCGACGGCTTTACCGGGAATATAGTGATTAAGACTGTTGAAGGACTGGGCGATTCCTTTATCAGGGTAAGGCAGGTCAATGGCGACGAACATCTCCGCGGCCGTGCCCTGCTGGCTGATGTAGGCCTGGGTTTTCTGGTTAAAGGAATGGACTACAGAGAGTACGGCGGCGCCTGTCTGTTGGGAGTTAAAGGCAATGTCATCGTGTCCCATGGTCGCAGCCGGGCCAAGGCGATAAAGAATGCCATCGGCCTGGCCAACCGAACGGCAGAAGCCAACATCTGCCAGTTGCTCAGCGGGGTGGGGAATGGACAATAAGTATGATGTGGTCATCGTTGGTGGCGGTCCTGCTGGACTCAGCGCCGGTATCTATACCGCCCGGGACAAACTGAAAACCCTGCTCATCGAAAAGGGAATAATTGGAGGCAAGATAACCGAGGCCGAATTGGTGGATAACTTCCCCGGTTATCCTCAGGGCATAAGCGGCCTTGAGTTGACCGGGAAGATGCACCAGCAGGCAACAAAGTTCGGCCTGAAAGAGCTCAACGCCGAGGTCATCTCCGTTGAGGTTGATAATGAGCGCAGGGTGGTCAAGACCACTGCCGGCGACTTTATCGCCCGTGCACTAATTATCGCCGGCGGCTCGGACTGGTTCAAGCTTGGTGTCCCCGGGGAAAAAGAACTTACCGGTCGGGGCGTCTCCTATTGTTCCACCTGTGATGCCCCCTTATTCGCCGATAAGCACGTTGCCGTAATCGGTGGTGGTGATACTGCCCTGTTTGAGGCCCTTCATCTGGCCAAATTTGCTGCCAGGGTCACCGTCATCCACCGTCGTGACGAGTTCAGGGCCTTTATCGCCGTTCAAGAGAAGGCCTTTGCCGAACCCAAAATAGAGCTCCTGCTGAACACCGTGGTAGAGGCCATTGAGGGCCAGGATGTCGTCCAGCGATTAAGATTAAAGCGGGCCGATAGTGGCAAGAAATACGTCCTTGAAGTTGATGGAGTATTCATTGCCGTAGGGTTGAAGCCCAACACGGATTATCTGAGAGAGGTGCTGCCTCTGGATGAGCAGGGACGTATCATTGTTGATTCCGGGATGCGGACCAAAGTAGCGGCTGTTTTTGCCGCTGGTGACATCCGCAGCAATTCTATCCGCCAGACTATTGCTGCCGCCGGCGACGGTGCCATCGCTGCCATAACAGCTAAAAATGATATCGAACAATAACTTGGCTACTTTGGATTGTTAGCAGTATAATGGACAACAAGCAATGAAAGTAATTTTTCTGGAAGATGTGCCTCGCATAGCCAAAGCTGGAGAGGTAAGAGATGTTGCCGAAGGCTATGGCAGGAACTTTCTCATCCCCCAAAAACTGGCTGCCCCGGTCAGTCCGGGAGTGACCAGCCGATTTGAGGCGCAGCAGCGAGCTCGGGCGAAAGAACAAGCGCAGACAGCGGCTGCGATGGCTGAAATGGTTGGCCGACTGGACGGCAGGGAAATCGTTATTCAGGCCAGGGCCGGCACCAAGGAACGTCTTTACGGCTCAATCACCAGTGCTGATATTGCTGCTGAACTGAAAAAGACCACCGGGGTTACCGTTGATAAAAGAAAAATTGAACTGGATAAGCCGATACATGAGCTGGGCAGTTTTGAAGTGACTATCAGGCTGGCCAGAGATGTTGTCCCCAAAATAAAGGTCACTGTCTCCATGGAGGAGGGCGATGGTGCCCAATGATAAACCTTTACCCCACGATATAGATGCCGAAGAGTCGGTTAATGGTTCGTTGTTGATAGATGGCAAGGCCATCTACGATATAGCTGTCCAGCTTGACGCGGAGGACTTCTATAACCTGCCGAACCGATGGATATACGAGGCCTGTCTGGAGCTTTACAACCGTGACGAGGCAATAAACCAGGTAACGGTGGCCCAAGAACTGGACCGTCAGGGGAGGCTGGAGAAAGGCGGTGGTGCCGCCTATTTAAGCCGTCTGGTTTCGGTGGTGCCCACCTCGCTTGATGTCGAACACTATGCCAATATTGTTCGCCGCCTTTCAGTTATGCGCAAGCTGATTGCCGCCGCTGATAAGATTTCCCG
>DAOWDO010000001.1 GCA_030638985.1 Dehalococcoidia bacterium
ATCCAGCAGCCACTTCGGCGACAGGAAGATATTGGTGACCTGCTGGAGGTTGTCATGGACCTGGGTCGCCCCCCCGAAGCTCGTTTTCCTCATAGAGAAGTGATCCTCAGCCCCGGGGAAGTAAGCCGTGAGGATATTGACTATGTTACCTCCCGTCTCGGTAGCTTTGGTGATGACAACCGGGCTGGCATTGAGCGGACACTGCATCGCATTTCCGCCATCAGGAATCGCAAAGGGCGTATTATCGGCTTGAGTTGCCGTGTTGGCCGGGCTGTATTCGGCACCATAAAGATCATTGAAGACCTTGTCCAGTCAGCCAGAAGCGTGCTGCTTTTAGGCCGCCCCGGTATCGGTAAAACCACCATGCTTCGCGAAGCCGCCCGTGTGCTGGCCGATGACCTCAAGAAACGGGTAGTTATTGTTGACACCTCCAACGAAATTGCCGGCGATGGCGATATCCCCCACCCGGCCATCGGCCACGCCCGCCGGATGCAGGTGACAACACCTACTATGCAGCATGCGGTGATGATTGAAGCCGTGGAAAATCACATGCCCGAGGTTATAATCATCGATGAGATTGGCACCGAGCTCGAGGCCCTGGCCGCCCGCACCATTGCTGAGCGTGGTGTCCAGCTGATCGGCACCGCCCACGGCAATACACTGGAGAACCTGATGGTCAACCCGACCCTGTCCGATCTCATTGGCGGCATCCAGGCAGTGACCCTGGGCGATGAAGAAGCCAAGCGCCGCGGCACCCAGAAGACAATCCTGGAGCGAAAATCACCACCCACTTTTGATATTGTCGTCGAGATTCAGGACAGGAACCAGGTGGCGGTTCACCCTGATGTCGGCCAGGCTGTTGATGCCATTTTGCGCACTCAACCCAGTGCCACCGAGACCCGCTGGCTGGACAAAACCGGAGATGTCCGCATAGAGCGAGCGGAACCGTCTGATATTACCCGAAGGACCGCCAGAGATAGACAATCCCCAGAGAGCGCCCGGGGTCAGGTGCTTCCCCGGCTTTTTCCTTTTGGTATAAACCGCAGCCGGCTGGAGCAGGTAGCGCGGGATATGAGCCTGACCTTGAATTTAGCTGATAATCTGGGGGAAGCCGACCTGGTGATTACCTCAAAAAGCTACTACCGCCGGAAGTCCCAGAAAATCAGAGATGCCGAAGCGGCTGCCCTGCCTATCTACGTGCTCAGAAAACACACACCGGTACAGTTACGCCAGATGCTGACCACCATGTTCCCTGCGGGCAGCACCAGCAAAGTTGCCAGCCGGGGGGGTGTCTTTGGTTCCGCCATCAGGGAAGCCGAGGAGGCAGCCGGCAGCGTGCTGGGCGGTCAGGATGTGGCGGAACTCAGTCCACAGAGTGCCTATATCAGGCGCTTGCAGCACATTATCGCCGAAAGAAGCAGCCTGCTCTCAAAAAGTCTGGGGAGGGAGCCAAAGCGGCGGGTGACCATATACAAAAAGGAACTGGAAGCATAGCCATGGCCTTGTTCATTACATTCGAGGGTGGAGAAGGCTCTGGTAAGAGCACTCAGGCCGGAGAACTGCACCAGCGAATGTCGCAGGAGGCCATTCCAGTCTTCGTAACCCATGAGCCGGGCGGCACGCCTCTGGGGGATGAGGTAAGCCACTGGCTGAAGTGGCAGGATGGGATAGAGGTATCGCCACTGACCGAGCTCCTCCTGTTCAATGCTGCTCGTAACCAGCTGGTGGATAAAGTCATCAGGCCCGAGCTGGCAGCCGGCAAAACGATTATCTGCGACCGTTTTGCTGATTCCACCACCGTCTATCAGGGCTATGGCCGGGGGGTGGATCTAGCAGTGGTGAGAACAGTTAACGACGCTGCCACGCAGGGGATAAGGCCAGACCTGACGGTACTGCTGGATATATCGGTGGCTGACGGTATGTCCCGCAAGAAATCCGAGCCGGCGGACCGTTTTGAGAAAGAGGATGTCGCCTTCCACGAGAGAGTACGGCAGGGCTACCTGAAGCTGGCTGCCGAAGAACCAGGGTGCTGGCTGGTAATCGATGCCAGTCAGAGTCGGGAGAAAGTGGCCGAGATTATCTGGCAAAGAGTGCGACAACTAATACGCCAAAAGATTGAAGCAGAACGTGCCTAAAAAGTGGGTTGCCGTCGCTATGAGCGGCGGGGTAGATTCCTCCATGGTAGCGGCCATTCTCAAGGAGCGGGGCTTTAAGGTAATGGGCATCACCATGCAGCTCTTTGCTGGTTCCCCGGCTCCGGAAAAGGCCCACCGTGTGGCGCGAAAGCTGGGCATTCCCCATTCTGTGGTTGATTTCGGTGAGCTTTTTTCCCGTAAGGTGGTTGACTATTTCTGCGATGAATACTACCGGGGGCGGACACCCAATCCCTGTGTAGTCTGTAACCGGTTCATAAAATTTGATGCCCTGCTGGGGAAGGCACTGGAACTGGGTGCCGACTTTATGGCGACCGGGCACTATGCCCGGACTGAATCGTCGGCCAATGGCCACCGCCTGCTTAAGGGTGTCGATCCCCGGAAAGACCAGTCCTACTTCCTTTATGTCATCGGCCAGAGCCAGCTGCAGCGGCTCATGCTGCCTATCGGTCACATGCATAAATCAGAGGTGAAGAAAAAGGCGGTCGCCCTCGGCCTGCCGGTAGATACCAGCCGGGAGAGCCAGGATATCTGCTTCATACCTTCTGGCGACTATCGCCCCTTCGTTTCACGGCATATCCCTTTACAGCCCGGTGATATCGTTGATACCGGGGGCAAGGTCATGGGTAGATATCAGGATCTGGCTTACTATACTGTCGGCCAGAGGCGGGGCTTGGGACTGTCATCCGACAAGCGTCTCTACGTTATCAGGCTTGATGCCGGTAATAACCGGGTTGTCGTAGGCCCCGAAGAGGCGCTTTTGAGCAGCCAGCTTCTTGCCCGCCAGTTGCACTGGATTTCGGGTGAGGCCCCCCGGGACCAAGGTGACATCACGGCAAAAATCCGCTATAAATCGCTGGCAGTGGCGGTGGGCCTTTACCTTGAAGACGACAGCGCCCGGGTTTGCTTTGACCAGCCACAACGGGCAATCACCCCGGGGCAGTCCATAGTTTTCTACCGGGGTGAAGAGGTGCTTGGCGGTGGCGTCATCGAAACCGTTGAACCTTGTTAATGTGAGAGTTTTCATGACTAATGACACCATTCCATCCTTTGTTGAAGAGGCTAATCTGGCCTCGCAGGGCTATCGTTCCATCGCCGGGCTCGATGAAGTTGGCCGCGGCGCTTTGGCCGGCCCGGTGGTTGCCGCTGCCGTTATCCTGCCCCGCCGCCTTAAGGCTCCCTGGATGGAGCAGGTAAGGGACAGCAAACTGCTCACCCCAAAGAAACGAGAGTATCTTTATTTCCATGTCCGGGAAGTGGCAATATCCATAGGAGTTGGCATCGTCTCCCACGAGGTTATAGATGCCAAGAACATAGTCCGGGCTACCCAGCTAGCCATGATGCAGGCGATAGCTCAGTTGTCACCGTCAGCCGATAGTTTGCTCATAGACTACCTGCGCCTGCCCGGAGTATCTCTGCCCCAGAAAGGAATTGTTAACGGTGACCAGCTGTGTTTTTCCATTGCCTGTGCCTCGATAGTGGCCAAGGTAAGCAGGGACCACCTCATGATAGAGAAGGACAGGCTCTATCCCGGCTATGCTTTATCACAGAACAAGGGATACTGGACGGAGAAACATGTAACTGGCCTGGAGCGATTGGGGCCATCACCCATTCACCGCCGATCTTTTCAGCCCATCAAAGGGATGGTTGGCCGGTGACGCACAGCCGCCGTGAAACCGGCAGACTGGGAGAGGAATTGGCCAGAGGTTTCCTTGAGAAGCAGGGCTACTGTGTCCTGGAAACCAATTACCGATGCCCTGAAGGTGAGATTGACATCGTAGCCCAGCACCAGAACTGCCTTGTCTTTGTTGAGGTCAGGACAAAAACCAGCCAGGAGTTTGGGAGTCCGGAAGAGTCCATCACCAAGACCAAAAAGCCAGGTTGATAGCCGCCGCCCTCAGTTACCTCCAGAGCCATAAGCGGCCTGAGACGGAATGCTTGCGCATTGATTTCGTTGCCGTCGAGCTGGACCAGAGGGGCCGGCCGTCCCGCATCGAGTTAATCAAAAACGCCATAAGCGAGTCCTGAGAGCCTGTTTACCCTGCCCGTCCACTTATGATAAAATAAGCCGTTTGTCCACTTTAACCGAAGGAGCAATGGTGGAAGTGTCATCCCAAGACCAATTTCGTATTATTGATGCCAATCTGAATCGCATCGGGGAAAGCCTGCGACTGCTGGAAGACGTAGCCAGGTTGACGCTTGATGATGCATCGCTGACAGAAAGGCTGAAGACAATGCGCCATGAGCTGGTACCTGTCGACCAGGCTCTCAACCAGCGGCTGCTTCAGGCCCGTGATGCCGAGGGAGATGTCGGCGCTGACATTGAACTTGAGCAGCAGCAGAGGACAAGGCAACTATACGAAACGGTTATCGCCAACAGCAGGCGCCTCCAGCAGTCTATGCGGGTAATTGAGGAGCTGGCCAAAGCCCGGGATGTCAATCTGAAACCGGCCAAGTTCAAGCAGGCCAGGTTCAGTCTCTACACGCTGGAACGAGAGCTGGTTTCCAGACTGTTACGCAGGGACAAAGCCGAACGCATCTCTGGGCTTTATGCTATCATAGATACCGATTTCTTAAAGGGACGCGGTCATGCCGAGGTAGCGTCGGCGGTAATCAAGGGGGGTGCCAGCATAGTTCAGTTGCGCGACAAGACGACGGCCAAAGGGGAACTGCTACCCATTGCCAGATATCTGGGGCAGCTCTGCGCCGAGAACAATGTTCTCTATATAATCAATGACCACCTCGACCTGGCCCTGGCTGCCGGTGCCGACGGCCTGCACCTGGGACAGCAGGACATGCCGGTTGCCGAGGCCCGTAAACTTCTGCCACTGGATAAACTCATCGGC
>DAOWDO010000045.1 GCA_030638985.1 Dehalococcoidia bacterium
TATCGTTGGTATCAAGGAGGCCAGTGGCAACCTGGCCCAGATTGCCAAAATTATCCAGAATACCGGCGAGGACTTCACTGTCTGGAGCGGCAACGACAGCGATACCCTGCCCATACTGGCCTTGGGTGGCTATGGGGTTATCAGCGTCGCCTCACACCTGGTCGGTATGCAGATAAGGGAAATGATGGGCCGCTTTGCCAGAGGAGAGACTGACAGGGCAGCCGAAATACATCGCAACTTGATGCCCCTGTTTGATGCCCTGTTTGTCGTCGCCAACCCGATTCCGCTGAAGTATGCCTTGAATCACCTCGGCTTCAGGGTCGGCCGGCCGCGGCCGCCGCTGTATGAGCCGGATGAAAAGACCGCTGCCCTTCTCCGGGAAGCGCTCAAAGGCTATCGTATTGACCTGCCCATCTAGGTTTTGGCAACCATCGAAAGAGGTCAACAAATTGCCCCATCAGACGGCCGGTAGTGGTATAATCCAGCAGACCACACCGCAAAATAAGGCAGGTTCATTATCATGGATAATACCACACCTCTTTCTGAGTTGATTTCTCTTGCGGGGAAGCGGGCCTTGATTACCGGTTCGGCAATCGGTATCGGCAGGGCGATGGCCTTCAGGTTCGCCGAGGCGGGGGCAGACCTGGAGCTGGTGGATATTAACGGAGATGGGCTAAGGACTCTGGGGAAAGAACTCTCCGCTTCCGGCCGGGAAGTGAACACCCACCGGGTGGACCTTTCTCAGAAAGAAGAGATTGATGCGCTATGGGGTAGTTTAAGCGGCAGAGAGCCCGATGTGCTGGTCAATAACGCCGGCTGGTATCCCTTCAAGAAACTCCTGCAGGTGGATGAAGCCTTCCTCAGGAAGGTAATGGATACCAATCTGAACTCGGCTTTCTGGATGTGCCATCACATGATAAAGCGGAGGCTGAAGCAGGGAGGGGTAATCATAAACGTGGGTTCTATCGAGGCTATTTTGCCCTTCGCCACCGATCTGGTCCCCTACAATGTCAGCAAGGCGGGAGTTATCGCGCTGACCAGGACTCTGGCCAGTGAGTTCGGCAAGAAGGGTTTTAGAATAAATGTCATTGTACCCGGCGGTATACTTACTCCGGGGACGAGGGCGGTGGGCAAAAAGATTGCCCGGTTTGAGTTCGGTATCATCAAGACGGGAATACAATTCAAAATGAGGCTGCCTCTGAACAGGGGAGGGCAGCCGGATGAAGTGGCCCGCATGGCGCTGGTTCTGGCCAGTGATCTATCCAGCTATGTCCACGGAGCACTGATACCTGTTGACGGCGGATTCCTGTCCGCTTAAGTATAACGGCTAAATGACAGGTCTCACCTGGATGGTCTGCTCTCTTGATGGGCCGACGCAGATGATATTGGCCGGGCAGCCGGAGAGTTCTTCCAGCCTGTTGACGTATCTTCTGGCTTCGGCTGGCAGCCTGGCAAACTCCCTGATGTGGCTGGTCTCCGTCTGCCATCCAGGGAGCTCCTCGTAGATGGGCTGACACTTCTCCAGGTCGGCTATACTGGCGGGGAAGTAACCAATTGTTTTGCCATTCAGTCTGTAGCCGGTGCATATTTTCAGTCCGGGCAGGGTATCGAGGACGTCGAGGCGGGTTATTACCATACCGGTGAAACCGTTTATCTGGCTTGAAAAGGCGGCGGCGACAGCGTCAAACCAGCCGCAGCGACGGGGGCGGCCGGTGGTAGTGCCGTATTCGTGAGCCCGCTCGCGGATGGCTTGCCCAACCTCGTCGTGGAGCTCGGTAGGCATGGGGCCGCTGCCAACCCTGGTGCAGTAGGCCTTGAATACCCCCAGAATGCGGTCAATCTGCTTCGGGTTGATACCGGCCCCGAGGCAGGCACCGCCGGAAAGCGGCGACGAAGAGGTGGTGTAAGGGTAGGTACCAAAATCGGGGTCAAGCAGTGCTCCCTGGGCGCCTTCCAGGAGGATATAATCATCCCGGACAAGGGCTTCTCTAATCAGGGTGGTCGTTTCCTTGATATGGGGGGCGAGACGTTCTCCGTATTGGCAGTACTGCCCGTATATCTCCTCCAGCGACAGCGGGCTGACACCATAGACCCTGGTCAGAATGGTGTTTTTGTAATCAAGAACAGACTGGAGCCGGTATTTGAAGGCCTTTTGGTCCAGCAGGTCACCGGCCCTGATACCCATCCGGGCTACTTTATCGGTGAAGGCCGGCCCGATGCCTCGCTTGGTCGTCCCGATGGCCCTGTCCGCCCGTGATTCCTCCTCCAGACCGTCGAGAAGGAGGTGGTAGGGCATGACCAGGTGTGCCCGGTCGCTGATGACCAGCCGGCTGGTGTCAATGCCGCGCTTGTTGAGCTGGTCCACTTCCTCTATGAGCCGGGCGGGATTAATCACCACGCCGTTGCCGATGAGGCAGGTGGCCTGGGAAAAGATCCCGGAGGGGACAAGGTGCAGCTTGAACTCACCGTGGGCATTGATTACGGTATGGCCGGCATTATCGCCGCCGGAGAAGCGGATAACCATCCTGGCTTCTGCAGCCAGCTGGTCAACCACCTTTCCCTTACCTTCATCACCCCACTGGGCTCCGAGAACAGCAATAACCGGCATTTATTCTCCCGAAAAGCAAAAATTTGTTAACGGCTAACCGCTTCTTGTATACCGCCAGACAAGGGTTAGTCTTTGCCCTATAGTAAATAAGCTTAGAGTTGTTATGATAGCCAGGGCGATCTCAATCTGGTTAAGCATAAGACCCAGCACCAGCACGATGACCCGTTCCGGGCGGGTAAACAGCCCCACGGTGCACTCAATGCCCAGTGACTCGGCTCTGGCTCTTATGTAGCTCACCAGCATCGAGGTAATCAGAACACCACCGGCCAGCAGTATGCCGATAGTTGACCCTTCCCCGGCGAAGAGAAAGATGATACCGAGTAATAGTGCCCCCTCGGACAGACGGTCCAGGGTTGAATCAAGAACGGCGCCGAAGCGGGTGGCCCGGTTGGTACGGCGAGCCAGCGCCCCATCCAGCATATCGAATAGACCGGCAACCAGCACCACCAGACCGGCGATAAGAAGATAACCGGTGGCGATGAGTACGGCAGCGCCGACTGTCACGACAAAGCCCAAACAGGTTAAAGTGGTGGGAGTTACCGGCGTCCTGGCCAGAAGCTGTACTAACGGGTCGGTAAGGTAATGAGATATCGCCTGGCGAACTTGCGATAACCTGATAGTTGTCATGCTTACCTGAGCCGTGCTATTCAAGCCGTCTACCTGATTTGCCGAGTTGATGCTGGCACAGCCTCATTCTCTAAAATCTGCTGCCTGCCGAACGTCTCGCCGATAATTCTCAAGTAGTAATCAAGAACCCTGCGGGCAACCTTTTCCCAGTTGTATTCCTGGGCAGTGACCAGCCCCTGGGCACCCATTCTGTTTCGCAGTGATTCATCAGACATCAGGGTAATCAGCGCCCGTGCCAGCTCTTTGTCGTCCTTGGGTGGCACCAGCAGCCCCTCTTCCCCGTCGGTTAGAACGCTGGCATAGCCCTCTATGCTGGTGGCTATGATTGGTTTGCCGGTAGCCATGGCCTCCAGCAGAACGATACCGAAGCTCTCCCGGTCGGTGGCCGGTGAGCAGAATATATCGGCGGTCTTGTAGTAGCGGGGCAGGTCTTCGTAGGTGGTGTAGCCGGTAAAAACAACATCCTTGATTTTGTGCCGCCTGACCAACCGGTCGTATTTCTTGCGCAGTCTGGTGCCGGGACCGACAACAATGAGGCGGCACCTGGGAATCTCTTCCTTGACCTGCTGGTAGGCCTTGAGCAGGTAACTGAAGCCCTTTCGCTTTTCCAGTCGGCCGACAAAGAGAATGTTCATCTTGCCATCGCAGAACTGCTCAATTGGCAAGACATCCGGTGAGAAGTGGGTAAGGTCAATGCCGTTGGGTATGATGCTGTAAGGCCCGGGAATATACTTGCTGGCGAAACCCATGGCCGGCTTGGAGACGGCTATTTTGCCGGAAAGCTTACGTCTTCGCCTGTTAAGCATAATCTTGGTGATGGGCCAGCCGAAGTTGTAGCCGGGGCTGCCATGGCTGGCGTGGAAGGTGCCGATGTTTACCGAATTGGAAAAGCGGAGCACGGCGGTGCACAGCATGGGCATAAAGGGTTCGTGCAGGTGGATGATATCGAACTTTTCCTGGGCCAGCACTTCCTTTATCCTGGATGCCAGTCTTATCGATATGGTGATGCGGCAGATGGAGCCACTGGCCGGTATCGGCCGGGGCCGGCCGATAGGGATAAAGCGGTCGCCGATGGTGGGTATTGCCTCGGAGGCCGGGGCAATAACCCTGACATCGTGCCCCATTTTGGTAAGCTGTTTATCTAGGGAAAGGATATGATTAACCACACCGCCCGGATGGGCAAAGTCGTAGGGAGAAACCAGTGCAATCTTCATCAGTGGCCGCCTAAGTCGCCATAGCCTTCAGGGTTTCGCCGGTCAGCCCAGGCTTATCCTTTCCTTGTCTCCGGGCTGCTCTGCCGGTACTTCCCTGTCTGGTTCGGCGATGAACTCCTCCACCATGCGGCGGGCTTCCTCGTCGGTGTATTGAACCGGGGGTGATTTCATAAAATAGGCCGATGACGCTATAAGGGACCCCTTTAACCCCCTGTCCAGAGCCAGCTTACAGCACCTGATGGCATCTATAACGACACCGGCTGAGTTGGGGCTGTCCCAGACTTCTAGCTTCAGTTCCAGATTCAGGGGAACATCACCGAAGGTACGCCCCTCCATTCTGATATGACAGAACTTGCGGTCAAGGAGCCAGGGGACATGGTCGCTGGGCCCGACA
>DAOWDO010000011.1 GCA_030638985.1 Dehalococcoidia bacterium
CAAGTACGGCGCTGACGCCCTGCGCTGGTATTTGTTCACGGCAACTCCGCCGGGGAATGCCCGCAGATTTTCCGAGCAGCTGGTATCCGAGGCAACCAGGCAGTTTCTGCTCACCTTGTGGAATGTCTATTCCTTTTTCGTTACCTATGCCAATATCGATAGATTCAACCCGGCTGCGGTTTCAGGCCAGCCGGAGCCATCGGTGCTGGACCGCTGGATTATATCAGAGCTCAATCAGCTGGTGTTTGCCGTGGATGCCGCTCTTGGCAGCTACCACCCAACCGAAGCCGGACGGAAGATAGAGGGTTTTGTCAGCGACCTGTCCAACTGGTATGTACGCCGCAGCCGCCGCCGTTTCTGGAAGAGTGAAAGCGATGCCGATAAGCTGGCCGCCTATACCACCCTGTACCAGTGCCTGGTGACGCTTTCAAAGCTGATGGCACCGTTCACGCCGCTTCTGGCCGAGGCGCTCTATCAGAACCTGGTCGGCTCCGTTTATCCCGAAGCCCAGGATAGTGTCCACCTGACCGATTTTCCGCTTGCCGATAAGGGCAAGATTGATGAGCAGTTATCGGCCGACACCAGGCTGGCGATGAAGCTGTCCAGCCTGGGACGGGCAGCCAGGAGCCAGGCGGGTATTAAAGTGAGGCAGCCTCTGGCCGGAGCGCTGGTCAGCTTGACATCGACTATGGAGAAGCCGAGCCTGGGCAGGGTTGAGCCTCAGGTTATGGAAGAACTTAACATAAAGGGGTTGGAGGTTGTTGATAGCGCCGATGACCTGGAGAGGCCGGGCTATATGGTCAGTGCCGAGGGGGGGTACGGGGTGGCTATTTCCACTGAAATCACCCCGGAACTTGCTGCCGAGGGACTGGCCCGGGAAATAGTGCACCGCCTGCAGACCATGCGCCGCCAGGCGAAGTTCGATATCGCCGACTATATTATCACCTATTATCAGGGTGATGGCTACGTCCACCAGGTATTCGCCGATTTTGGCGACTATATCAAGCGGGAAACACTATCACGGCAGTTGGCGGCAGAAGTCCCCGCTGAAGGCGTATTTACCGAGAAATATAGGCTGGCCGGCCACGACTTATATCTGGCAGTAGCCCGGCTGGGCTAGGTTATTCTGTGGGCCTGGCCACCAGTGTGGCATTGGTGACTATCTGGGTATTACCCCGCCAGTAGGTTATTTCTATTTGCTGGCCGACCTCTCTGGAGCGTATTGCCCCCACCAGCTGTTCAATAGAGGTTACTGCCTCGCCGTCGATAGCCACGATGACATCTTCCGGCTCAAGACCGGCGGCATCGGCCGGTTGTCCGGGGGCGACACTGGTCAGCAAAACCCCTCTATCTATGCTCAGGTCGAAGAAGGCGACAATCGCCGTATCGACGGTATGCAGGCCGCCCACACCCAGGTAGGGGTGAACGACAAAGCCCTGGGTAATCAGGTCCTCTATGACAGGAAGCGCCGTCTCGATGCTGATGGCGTAGCCGATGCCTTCCACCTCGACACCAACAAGCTTGACGCTGGTAATGCCGATAACCTCGCCATTCATGTTCACCAGTGGCCCGCCGCTGTTTCCTGCGTTGATGGCAGCATCGGTTTCGATGAGACCGAAGAGCCACTGACCATCAACGATTACCGAGGTATTGAGCCGGCTGACCCAGCCACCTTTAAGGCTGATGCCCTGGCCGAGGCTATTACCGATGGCGGCTACCGGCTGGCCGACCTTCGAGTTATTGAAATCGGATATGTCAGCCGCCGGCAGATTCCGGGCATTAATCCGGACGATGGCAATATCTGTAAGCGGGTCAGCACTCACTGAATCGGCGGGGAAGGTGCGGCCATCGTCCAGAGTGACGAAGATGCTCTCGGCATCCTCGACCACGTGGTTGTTGGTGACGACAATGCCATCTGAATCTATTATCCAGCCGGAACCCTCTGAGGTCTCGGTTTCAATCACCACCACTGAGGGCCTGACCTTTTCCACTACATCAACGAAGCTGGGCGGCACCAGGCTGGAGCCATCTGTAGCGGGGGGCGTACCCGTGATGGTGATTGTTGCCGGCTGGCAGCCAGCAGCCGTTGCCAGCAAGAGCACCAGGGCAATGCCAACCAGGGGAAATACTGAACCTCGGCGAATCATAAGTGAAAACCTCTCCGCTATAAGTTTATCATAGTCCTGTACCGTCCGGTTGGCAAAAGAGATGTTGAGGGCGGCCAGAAAAGGGAGGGGGCTGGTTTCTACCAGCCCCCTCATGCGCTTTTAACTATAGATTAAGGTACCTCTGGCAGTGAGGCCAGCGCCTCCTTGACTTTGGCTTCGGGATAATCATAATCCTGCAGTTTTCCTGAGAGATAGGAGTCGTAGGCGGCCATGTCGAAGTGTCCGTGTCCGCTGTGGGCCAGGAGGATTGTCTTGGCTTCGCCGGACTGGCGGCACTTAAGGGCTTCGTCAATGGTCACCCTGATGGCGTGGTTTGTCTCCGGGGCGCTGATAATGCCCTCGGTGCGGGCGAAGGTAACCCCGGCCTCGAAGGTGGCCAGCTGGGGTACCGCTCGGGCCTCAACCAGGCCCAGCTTGTAGAGGTGGCAGACGATGGGTGCCATCCCGTGGTAGCGGAGGCCGCCGGCGTGGACCGGTGGCGGTATAAAACCATGGCCCAGGGTGTACATCTTGAGTATCGGGGCCATACCGGCTACGTCACCGAAATCCCAGGTGTAGGGCCCCTTGGTCAGTGTCGGGCAGCTGGTCGGCTCAGCACAGATGATGCGAAGGTCCGGCTTTGTGCCCTCAATCTTGTCTTTGACGAAGGGCAGGAACATGCCGGCGAAGTTGGAGCCGCCGCCGACACAGCCGACGATGATATCGGGATAGACGCCGGCCATCTCCATCTGTTTCCTGGCTTCCTGACCGATGACCGTCTGGTGCAGCAGGACATGGTTGGCCACGCTGCCGATTGAGTACAGGGTGTCATCGCGTTTGAAGGCGTCTTCTATGGCTTCGCTGATGGCGATTCCCAGGCTACCGGGGGATTTGGGGTCTTCGGCGAGCATCTTCTGGCCAAAATCGGTGTCCGGGCTGGGGCTGGGGATGCACTGGGCTCCCCAGGTTTCCATCATAATGCGGCGGTAGGGCTTCTGGTGGTAGCTGACATTGACCATGTACACCTTGCATTCCAGCCCGAAGAGCATGCAGGCAAAGGCCAGCGAGCTGCCCCACTGGCCGGCGCCGGTTTCCGTGGCCAGGCGCTTAACACCCTGCTTCTTACCGTAGTATGCCTGGGCGACTGCGGTATTGGGCTTGTGGCTGCCGGGAGGGCTGGAACCCTCGTACTTGTAGTAAATCCTGGCCGGTGTATCCAGAAGCTTCTCCAGCCGGTAGGCCCGATATAAGGTTGTTGGCCTCCACAGTCGGTAGGCGTCCCGTACCTCGTCCGGGATCTCTATCCAGTTCTCCGGGCTGAACTCCTGGTCGTTGATGGCTGCGGAGAACAGGGGGGGAGGCAGGATAGTGGGCTCCTTAGTTCCCGGGTGGAGCTCTGGCGGCAGCGGTTCCGGCAGGTCGGGGAGGATGTTATACCAGTGAGTTGGTATCTCCTTTTCACTCAGGACAAATGTGTTATTTTCCAACCGGTCTCCTCCTTGTTATTGTTAATTTTCTCCTGCTGTATTTGCCTGTTAAGATGGCTAAGACTATAACAAACGGCCGATGTTTGTCAATGGCATAAGCGGCAGGTAATCACGCGACGGAATATGATATACTGCCGGGGGAGCTGAACTAGACAGGATGCGAGATGTTCTGGTCATCGGGGGCGGGCCAACAGGTAGCTATCTGGCTTCAAGGCTGGCCGGGATGGGCTTTGATGTGCTGGTGCTGGAGCGGCGGGCCAGGCTGGGGGATAAGGTCTGCTGCGCCGGTATAATCGGCCAGGAGTGCTTCGACTCCTTCGTGCTGGATGATAGTCTGCTTTTGAGGCGGGCCAATAGTGCCCGAGTTTTTCTGCCCTCGGGCAGACCTATCAGCCTGTGGCGAGAAGAAAACCAGGCCTGTATTGTAGACCGGGCTGCTCTTGACGTGGTTATGGCTGAACGGGCTCGAGCCGCTGGGGCTGAGTATGCTCTATCCAGCCAGGTGAAGGATATTCAGCTTGGGGAAGACCGGGTGACGGCTGAAATTAGAAACGGTGGTCACCAGCAGAATCTTGAGGCGAGGGCGGCTGTTATCGCTGCCGGTTTTGACTCCAGGCTGGCTGAAAGAGCTGGTTTGGGCAAGCCCGGTGATTTTGTTATCGGGGCCCAGGCTGAGGTGGAGATTGGAGATATCCCCGAAGTTGAAGTCTATCTGGGGCGGGAGACCGCCCCCGGCTTTTTCGCCTGGCTGGTGCCGACCTCGCCATCTAAGGGGCTGGTCGGATTGCTGTCGCGCCGTAAGCCGGGCATTTATCTGGAAAGGCTGCTCTCATCTCTCAGGGCTCAGGGGAAGATAGGCATGGCCGGAGCGGAGCCGGGCTATCGCGGTATTTCACTGAGGCCGCCGGACAGGACTTATGCCCGGAGGTTGCTTGTCGTTGGCGATGCTGCCGGGCAGGTGAAGCCGACCACCGGTGGCGGTATCTACTTCGGGCTGCTCGGTGCCGAAATAGCCGTACGGAAATTGAAAAGAGCACTGGAACAGGATGACCTGTCAGCCAGAAGTCTGGCCGGCTATGAAAAGGAGTGGAAAAAGAAGCTGGGGAAGGAGCTTGGTGTAGGTTACTGGGCACGAAGGCTATATGAGCGTCTCAGTGACCGGCAACTTGACCGAGTATTCGAGATAGCAGTAGACAACGGTATTGTTGAGGCTCTCCTCAAGGACAAAGACCTGTCTTTTGACTGGCACGGTAAAGCGATATTGCGGGTGGCCCGTCAGAAGGCACTGGTTGGCGTCCTGGGGATGATGAAAGTTCCCCTTCAGTTTGGTCAGTGAGTATTCATGATTGTCAGCAACAATAAGACTGTTAAACTGGGTGAGGCAGCCAGTCGTTTTCTGGTTGGCCGGTCGCCGGGTGAGAGGGCTAGAAGTCAGCAGGCTATCAACCACTTTGTCCGCTGGTTCGGGCGGGAGCGGCTCATTGTCCGGCTTTCGGCTTCTGAGGTGGCTAACTATGCCAGGAGGGCCTCTTCACCAGACAGCGAATACCTGGAAAAGCTTGACATAATACGGGGTTTTCTCGCATATGCCAAAAAAGAGGGCTGGACTGAGACCAGCTTGGCCACTCATCTCAGGGCCAGGAAGGGAAAGGTTAAGCTATTAGCCGGCGCCGATAAGGGTTTGCCTGAGCCAGTGCCTTTGACTCAGCAGGGGTATGACGAAATCAGGCAGGAACTGGAGTCCCTCAGGAGCAAGCGCCTGCACACCATTGATGAAATAAGCCGGGCTGCGGCTGACAAGGACTTTCGGGAAAATGCCCCGCTGGATGCCGCCAGGGAGCAGCTATCTCACATTGACGGCAGGATCCGGGAACTGGAGGCGACCCTGAAATCGGCGGTCCTGATTGAGGGTAAGGCAACCACTACCGCCAAGGTAGGCATCGGCGACCGTGTTCTGCTTCGTGATGTTGCTTCCGGTGAGGAACTGTGCTTTACCATAGTCAGCCCCAAAGAGGTTAACCCGACGAAGGGTAAAATCTCCAGCTCATCTCCACTGGGCAGAGCTGTTGTCGGCAAGGAATGCGGTGACGTTGTTGAAGTGACTGTGCCTGCTGGTCGGCTGTGCTACCGGATTGAAGAGGTGGGTGGTGATGGGTAAGCCAGCGGCTATTGACACTGGCTCGGTCCCGGTATACTCTTAAGCTAAGTTTTTGCAATTGGAGGTTTGGCAGATGGAAAAGACCTCTACCGGCCTTGATGAAAATGTTGCCGGTCTGTTGTGTTATGTTCTGGGCTGGGTGGGCGGACTGGTTTTCATTTTACTGGAGAAAGATAACAGGTTTGTCCGTTTCCACGCCATGCAGTCAATCATTGTTTTTGGCATTATCAATATTGTCTTAATTGTCTTTTTCTGGATTCCTTTTCTTAGCTGGATAGTGGGTGGTATAGCCTTTGCCTTGTGGATAGTCTTGATGGTCAAGGCATACCAGGGAGAGATGTACAAGCTGCCCGTAGCCGGTGATTTGGCTGAGAAGTGGCTGGGCCAGATAAAAACATAGTCAAATACGATGGCAGATAGCCTGCTTATCTGTTGGGCTTGAACTATGAGGGAAACCAAGATAAAAATCTGGGTATTTAGCCAGCAGCCACTCTTCCGCGAGGGCATCAGACAGTCCCTTGCTGCTGTATCTGACATAGAGATTGCCGGTGAAGCCAGTCTGACCGACAAGTTATCGCTGACTCTTGAAGTCATGCCGCCTGACGTGGCCATTGTCGATATTGATGCCTCCCCGGAAACAGGTCTTAACCTGGCCCATCGAATCAAGCAGGTTACCCCCAGTACTGCCGTCATCGTGCTATCGTCAAGCTCCAGTGATGACCATCTATTTCTGGCGATCAAAAACCGGTCTGCGGCCTATCTCAGTAAGAATATCAGCAGCCAAGAGCTGTCCAACGCCGTCAGGTCTGTTGCCGCCGGGGCACACCCGATAAACGAAAGTCTGAGCAATCGACCCAAGATAGCGCAGCACGTACTGCACCAGTTCCAGGAGCTGTCCCAGGAGCGAGAAGTCGAAAGCCTCATATCTCCCCTCACCTCGCGGGAGACGGAGGTTATCAACTATATGGCCCAGGGTTTTGCCAACAAGCAGATTGCCGTCAGATTAGACATCAGTGAACAGACCATCAAGAATCACGTGACCTCCATTTTAAGCAAGCTGGACGCCAATGCCCGTACCGAAGCGGTGGTAAAGGCCATAAAACAGGGCCTGATTTCCATGGAACCGGACTAGCGTCTTGGTTGCATCGTTTTAAGGTCACGTGTCCATACAAAAGAGGTGGTTGGCTGAAGTGTTACAGCCTCATTTCTTGTCATCGCCGGTAGGTTTAACTGCCGGCTACCGGCATGAGGCGGCTTCGGCGGCGAACCTCTGGTCTATCAGGTCCAGGCCCACTTGTCCGGTGCATAGTGGCTGTTGTCGGCGGCTGCCATCACGATAGACGGTTATCCCTTTAAGCCCTTCCTCATAAGCCATCCGGTAGACTTTGGCGACATCTTCTCGGGTGGCTGCATGCGGCAGGTTGACCGTCTTGGAGACGGCGTTGTCCGTGTGTCTCTGGAAAGCGGCCTGCATCCGGATGTGCCATCGGGTGTCTATATCGTGAGCGGTGACCAGAAGTTGCCTCATTGGCCTGGGGACATCTGCAAGATCGGACAGGCGGATACCGGATACCAGCTTCTTGATGAGTTCTTCAGAGTAG
>DAOWDO010000013.1 GCA_030638985.1 Dehalococcoidia bacterium
CTCCTGCTCGCTGTGGCGGGGCTCTCGTAGCTCGTAGCCGATAAAGCTGAGCTCTAGCCGATTACCGGTGAAGTCCTCGATGGGGGATATCTCCTCCAGTAGCTGCCTTATCCCTTCCTCCTGAAACCGGCGGAAGGAGTCTAGCTGAACTTCGATAAGGTTGGGTATGTCCATGACCCGGGGTAGCTTGGCATATGATTTTCTGGGGGCAGGCGGTCTTTCCACGCTGGAAGGCGCTGGTGAATTAGATAACATCTCTACTCCTTAAATAGGCGTACAAAAAATAAGCACTACGGTCATGCTAAAGCAAAATCGGATACGTCAGCGGAGGAATATGGATAGGAAACAGATTAGAGGCATAAGCAAAGATGAATAATACCACAAATTATGCAATGTGTCAAGGCCCCTGGTTAGCCTGAAGAAAAAATATGATTGGCTTATTTAATATTTTTAGTTTTGCAAGCATCCGCTGACTAGGCTATAATGGTTATCACCTATCTAAAGGGGCGTTCTGTGGCAGTAATCAAGACTGTTGGTCTTACCAAGTACTATGGTAAAACGAGGGGTATAGAGGACCTCAATCTGGAGATTGACGAAGGTGAGATTTTCGGCTTTCTTGGCCCCAATGGCGCCGGCAAGACGACGACCATTCGCCTGCTTTTAAATCTTATCCGGCCCACCCGGGGGTCTGCTCATATCTTTGGCATTGATATCCGGCATAACTCCCTGGAAATCCGCCAGCGCCTGGGGTATGTGCCCGGCGATGTTGTGCTCTATGATGGCATGACCGGCATGGATTATCTCAGGCTGATGGGCAGCTTCCACCGTAACCATGATGGCCGCCGCTTGCGTGAGCTCCAGGAGCGGCTGGAGCTGGATTTGACTCGCAAGGCCCGGACCTATTCCAAGGGTATGAAACAGAAGCTGGTCATTATACAGGCCTTTATGAATGACCCGGAGCTGCTGGTACTGGACGAACCGACCCTGGGACTTGACCCGTTAATACAGCGCCAGTTCTATGACCTTATGCTGGAGGAGAAGAGTCACGGCAAGACCATATTTCTTTCCTCACACATCCTGCCTGAGGTGGAGCGGGTATGTGATAGGGTTGGCATAGTCCGTAAGGGACACCTGGTGGATATTGAGAGAGTGGATACTCTCAAACACAGGAAAGTGCGGCGTATGGAGTTAATCCTGAGCCGGGAACTGGCCGAAGATGAAATCAAGCTGGAGGGAGTTGACATTCTCGGCGTCAATGGTAGAAGGGTGGAGCTCAGGGTGCACGGCGATGTGCCCAGGTTGCTGGAGCAACTGTGCCAGCTACCGGTTGAAGACATGTCTTTTCCCGAGGCCAGCCTGGAAGACACCTTTATGGAGTTTTACGGGGAGGAACAGACTTGAGCTGGAGCCTGTTTACCAGCAATCTTAAGCTCAGTCGCTGGGGAATAACGGCCTGGGCGGTCATCCTGTTTCTGTATGGCCTGCTTACCCTGTATATTTACCCTTCCATCTCTGGCTCAACCAGTGCCATCCTCGAATATATCAATTCACTGCCCGAGGTTCTTAAGGCCGCCTTTGGCTACGGGGATGCCGATATTGTAACCCTGACGCCAGATATCTTTGTCACCATGGAGTTTGCCGTCCTGTGGCCGCTCTTAATTGGCGTCTATGCCATATTTTCAGGCATCAGCGTTGCCCGTGAGGCCGAGCGCGGCACCCTGGATTTGTTGATAGCCCAGCCCATCCGGCGTTACCAGGTTATCATCAGCAAGTTTGCTGTTTTTATCCTGGGGGCGGTAGTAATAGCGGTTGCTTCTCTGCTGGGCCTGATGGCCGGTGCCGGCCTGATTAATGAGCCGGTGAATATCACCAGCCTGTCACTGGTGCTGGCTGAAGCACTGCTCTTTGTACTGGCCATCGGCGGCTATACCCTGCTGCTGGCGGCTGTATTCCTTGAGCCCAGGAAAAGCCTGCTGCTGGCCGGTGTCATCACCGCGGCCATGTATATCATCAATTTTATGGTGCCCATTCTGGACCCCGCTGTTGAGTGGATAAAGAACGTCTCCTTGTTCAACTACTATCAGCCGCAGCAGATTGTCACTAGCGGCTCCTTGGATGGAACGGCGGTGGCCGTATATTCCGGGGTAGCCGTGGTATCTTTTATTGCGGCTGTGCTAATCTTCCAGCGTCGTGATATAAGCTGATAACTAAGGCAGGGGCTCTGTCGAAATACCGGTTTTGCTTATCTGCCGCAACCCAGAGTGATACGTTATCGCTTAAAGTGCCGGAGTAATCTGCTATGTCTGTAGCTAGCGAGCTTGTCGGTATTACACCGAAAAAGGGCATGTTATTGACCATCGGTGTTTTTGACGGTGTACACCTGGGTCATCGGCAACTGCTTTCAATCCTGGTTGAGCAGGCAAAGCAGCAGGACTTGATCAGCGGCGTTATCACTTTCAAGCAGCACCCCCAGAAAGTGCTCCGGACTGGGGTAGATATACCCTTTCTGACCAATCTTCTGGAGAAAATCAAGTTGCTCAAGGATGAAGGAGTAGATGTTGTCATCCCGCTTTCCTTTACCCTGGAACTGGCCCAGACCGGCGCCGGCACTTTCATCGGCCTGCTTATGGAAAATCTCAAAATGCGTGGACTGGTGCTCGGGCCGGACTTTGCCCTGGCCAGAAACCGGGAGGGCGACATCGATGCTCTACGAGCTTTAGGACAGAGGATGGGCTTTGGTCTGACGGTCGTCCCCGAAGCTAAAATCAACGGTGAAGTGGTCAGCAGCACTGGCGTCAGGAATGCCCTAGCCCTGGGTGATGTGAATAAAGCTAGCAGGATGCTTGGCCGCTACTATGGCCTGGAAGGGTGCGTCGTCAGCGGTGCTGGCCGCGGTGCCGAGATGGGCTTTCCCACGGCCAACCTGGATTTGGAGCCGGAACGGGCGCTGCCGGCTGATGGCATCTACGCCACCTGGGCCTATATCGGCGGCCAGCGGCACCGCTCGGTGACCAATATCGGTCGGCGTCCTACCTTTGGAGAAAGCGAACGGGCTGTTGAAGTCCATATCCTTGACTTCAGCGGTGCTCTGTATCGCCGCCAGCTAAAAATTGATATAATAGAAAAACTTCGCCCCGAGGAGAAGTTTGACACCACGGAGCAACTGGAGCAACAGATTGCGCAGGACGTGGCCAGGGCGAGGCTATTACTTGACGGATTGGGGGACAAGTAGACATGGCTGCCGGTTCTAGCCGGGACATGCAGAAATTACTGCGTCGTGGAGTGGCCGAGGTTATTGTTGAAGATGAGATGGCCGGGCTGCTGAACTCTGGTAGGAAGCTGCGGTTGAAGGAGGGCTTTGACCCCAGCTTCCCTGACATCCACCTGGGCCATATGGTCGGCCTGAAAAAGCTGCGCCAGTTTCAGGATTTGGGACACCAGGTGGTTTTAATTGTCGGTGACTGGACAGCCCGCATAGGTGACCCCAGCGGTGCTACAGTTACCCGGCCCATGTTATCGGCCCAGGAGGTAGAGGCCAACGCCAGGACCTATATGGAGCAGTTCTTCAAAATAGTGGACAAGGAAAAGACCGAGGTCAGGTGGCAGAGCGAGTGGTTCGGCGGGTTTAACCTGGCCGACGTCATCCAGCTTACCAGCAAGTTCACCATCGCCCAGCTTCTGGCGCGGGACGACTTCAGCAAGCGCTATAGCGAAGGACGGCCGATAACCATAACAGAATTCCTCTACCCCCTGCTCCAGGCCTACGACTCGGTGGCCGTCAAGGCCGATGTCGAGTTTGGCGGCACCGACCAGAAGTTCAACCTGTTGCTCGGCCGTGATCTGCAGACGATGGCAGGCCAGCAACCGCAGCAGGTCTTTCTGGTGCCCATCCTCACCGGCACCGATGGCAGTCAGAAGATGAGCAAGAGCCTGGGCAACTATATCGGCGTCGCCGAGCCGCCGGAGGAGATATACGGCAAGGTGATGTCCATACCGGACAGCCTTATAATGGACTACTTTACGCTGGTGACCGATGTGCCCGATGATGAGCTTGAGCAATTCAGCAAGGCTCTGGAGAAAGAAGCGGTCAATCCCATGGAGCTCAAGAAACGGCTGGCGCGGGAGATTGTCGGCCAGTTGTATGACGATACGACAGCAGCCAAGGCAGAGGAGCACTTTGCTAGAGTGGTGCAGCGGAAAGAGGCGCCAGAAGAAATGCGGCAAGTCAAGATAACTGAAGAATTACTACAAAGAATAAAAGCTAGCTCATTTCAAGAGAATGGATTTATGGGTAGCATCAGAGAGGTCGGCAAGCCTGAGACTGAGAAGTGGATTGTATCAGTTCCTCTGCTGTTATGTGAGACAGGCTTAGTTAAAAGTCGTAGTGATGCTAAGCGTCTTATAGCACAAGAGTCTGTTCAAATAGATGGCAGGACAATTTATGAGACAAAGGGTAATATCAAGATAGGCAGCATTGTCAAGGTGGGCAATCGCCGTTTTATAAAATTAGTCAGTGACGAATAAAGTCCACTTAACCGCTTTGCTAGAGTGATAAATTCGGATATAATGTAGCCACCAGAGAAAAGGAGACAGCCAATGACCAATCTACGCATTCCAGGACCGACCCCCTGCCCCGAAGAGGTGCTCAAGGAGATGAGCCGGCAGATGATAAACCACCGCGGACCGGAGTTTGCCGAGCTTCTAAATGATGTCACCGGCAAACTGAAACAGCTCTTCCAGACCAAGAATGATGTCTTCCTGCTGACCGGTTCGGGCACGGGTGGCCTGGAAGCGGCCGTGGTCAATGTGCTCTCTCCCGGGGACAGGGTGCTGGCGGTATCAATAGGTGTCTTTGGCGACCGCTTTGCTGCCATCGCCAGGCAGTTTGGCGCCGATGTCGTTCCTCTAAATTATGAATGGGGCAAGGCGGCTGACCCGGAGGAAATCCGTAAGGCCCTGGGTAAAGACCACAATATCAAGGCGGTGCTGGTTACCCACAACGAGACCTCTACCGGTGTTACCAATGACCTGGCCGAGATAAGCACTGTGGTCAAGGAAGCCGGCAGGCTGCTGGTTGTTGATGCCATCAGCAGCCTGGGCTCAATTGAGATGCCGGTGGACGAGTGGCGCTGTGATGTGACCGTCACCGGCTCCCAGAAGGGCTGGATGATACCGCCCGGGCTGACCATGGTGGCCGTCAGCCAGCAGGCCTGGGAAGCCAACGCTGAGGCCAGGATGCCCCGTTTCTACTGGGACTTTGCCAAAGCCAGGAGCTATCTGGAAAAGGGACAGACGCCGTGGACACCGGCGGTCTCCATTGTCTTCGCCTTCAGGGTGGCGCTGGATAGGATGCTTGAGGAAGGTTTAACCGGTATCATTGCACGCCATGCCAGAATCGCCCGGAAGGTGCGTGACGGAGTGAAGGCGCTGGGGCTGCCGCTCTTTGCCGAGGAAAGCCATGCCTCCGACACGGTTACGT
Source organism: Dehalococcoidia bacterium (assembly GCA_030638985.1). Taxonomy (GTDB): domain Bacteria; phylum Chloroflexota; class Dehalococcoidia; order Dehalococcoidales; family DAOWLH01; genus DAOWLH01. Next base: position 5,480 of record DAOWDO010000013.1, read on the forward strand.
CGATAGCTGCCCCGGAAGGGCTTGACGTCAAGAAGCTGCTTAAGATTTTAAGGGAGGAGCACCAGACGGTGCTCGGCGGTGGCCAGCAGCACTTAATGGGCAAGATATTCCGCATCGGCCATCTTGGCTGGGTAACCGAGGAAGACATCAATATGGTGTTTCAATCATTGATGATTGCCCTGCCCCAGGCAGGATACGAGGTTGCTTGATAAGATGAAGGTTCTGATTGCTGACCCTCTGGCCCAGGAGGGCGTCGATATGCTGGCTGAATACGCTCAGGTTGATGTTAAGACCAAGCAGAAGCCAGAGGAAATCAAGGCCATAATTGGCGATTATGATGCCCTGATAGTACGCAGCCAGACAAAGGTTACCGCAGATATTATAGAAGCTGCCAAGAAGCTCCAGGTCATCGGCCGGGCCGGTGTCGGGGTGGACAATATAGACATCGAAGCCGCCACCAGGCACGGCATTATTGTCGTTAATGCTCCTACCGGCAACACCATATCGGCCGCGGAGCACACCATTGCCCTTTTGCTGGCCCTGGCCCGCAACATACCTCAGGCAAATAAATCACTAAAAGCCTGCCAGTGGCGCCGGAGTGACTTTATGGGCACAGAGGTGAGAGGCAAAACACTGGGTATTATCGGGTTGGGCAACGTCGGCGCCGAGGTGGCCCGGCGTGCCTATGGCATGGAGATGAAGCTCATCGGCCACGACCCCTTCATTTCTCCAGAGCGCGCCCAGAAACTCCAGGTAGAGCTCGTCCCTCTGGAGCGGGTTTTCAGGGAGTCTGATTTTATCACCTTGCACATACCGCTCATTGATTCCACCAGAGGCTTGATTGGGCCTAAAGAGCTGGCCATGATGAAGCCGGCAGTGCGTATAATCAATACTGCCCGGGGCGGGCTGATTGATGAAGAAGTGCTGGTCGAAGCCATCAACGAGGGTAGAGTGGCCGGGGCGGCTATCGATGTCTTCATCAAGGAACCGTGCACCGAGAGTATACTCTTCGGAAGCGA
>DAOWDO010000016.1 GCA_030638985.1 Dehalococcoidia bacterium
GCCTGCTGATCGAGGTGCACTATAATCCGGTGGAGTCACCCGTTGATGCCCAGCAGATGATAACCCCCGATGAGCTGGGGGAGGTTATTGATACCTGCCAGAAAATCAGCCGTCTGGTAGCACCGGACAGGAAGAAAGCAAGGGTTGCTTGAGATGAAGAAAATCAGGGTAGAGCTTGACAGTCGAAGCTATGGCATATTAATAGGCCCCGGCCTGCTGGGGCAGGCAGGCCAGTGGCTGAAGGAGGTCTGCTCAGGCGACAGGCTGGTGATTATCACCAATCATGTCGTGCAGGGGCTTTGCAGTAACAGGTTGAGTGAGAGCTTGTCTGGGGCCGGCTTTCAGGTTACCGTGCTTACTGTGCCTGATGGAGAGGAGTATAAGTCGCTGGACAGCGCCGGCCGGCTTTATGCCGAGCTTACCGGTGCCTATGCGGAAAGGTCAACGCCGATACTGGCCCTGGGTGGCGGCGTTATCGGTGACCTGGCCGGTTTTGTCGCCGCCACCTATCTGAGGGGGGTGCCGCTGGTACAGCTGCCGACAACGTTGCTGGCCCAGGTTGACAGCAGCATCGGGGGCAAGGTGGCGGTGAACCACGGTCAACTGAAAAACAAGATTGGTGCTTTCTACCAGCCGCGCCTGGTGATTTCAGATACAACCGTGCTTAAAACGTTGCCTGAGGATGAGTTTGCCAATGGCCTGGCTGAGGTGGTAAAGAGCGCCGTAATAAGAGACGGCGACTTCTTCTCCTTTCTGGAGAGCAATCTTGAAAAGATAAAGCAGCGGGACGAAGATGTGCTGGAGGAAGTTGTTTTCCGCACCGCCGGTATAAAGGCTGATGTGGTGGCTGGTGATGAGCTTGACCTCGGCCTGAGGAATATCCTCAACTTTGGCCATACAATCGGCCACGCTATTGAAACCAATACCGATTTTGGCATAGCCCACGGGCAGGCGGTTTCTGCCGGCATGGTGGCCGCCGCCAGAATAGCCAGAGAATTAGGTATACTGGGGGGTGGGGAACTGGCCAGACTAACCCGCCTCCTGGAAGCTATCGGTCTGCCGGTAGCCATAAAGGGTCTGGACAGTGATAAAATCATTGAGGCGATGAAGCACGATAAGAAAATTGTCGCCGGCAAAATACGATTTGTCCTCCCCCGGGCGATAGGCGATGTCTTTGTAACCGAAGAAGTCAGCCTGCCTCTGGTGGAGAAGGCTCTGGGTGGTTGAATTGATGAAACCAAGGATTTGCGCCGTTATCACCCGTAAGGACACAGAGGCCATAAGGGAAGTGGCGCCGCTGGTGGAGCTGTTTGAGGTCCGCATCGACCTCATCGGTGATGGCTGGACCGAGGTAGCCAAACAGCTTGATAAACCGTGGCTGGCCTGCAACCGGCTGGCTCAGGAAGGCGGCAGCTGGCGGAAGGGCGAAGCCAGGAGGAAAGAGGAGTTGCTTAAGGCGGTTGAGGCAGGGGCGGCTATGGTTGATGTTGAGCTGGCCACGCCCAATCTGGAAAGACTGGTTTTAATGGTTAAGAGGAGGGCGAAGTGCCTCCTTTCCTTTCATGAATTGGAGGGGACGCCGTCACTGGATGGCCTGAAAAAAATTGTAAAGCACCAGATTGCTGCCGGTGCCGATATCTGCAAGGTGGTGACCACGGCCAAGAAGGTGGAGGATAATCTCACCATACTGAGGCTTATTACCGAGTTCCCCGGTGTCAGGATGGTTGCCTTTGCCATGGGACCGGAGGGCCTGGTCAGCCGCATACTCAGCCCCCTGGTGGGCGGCGATTTCACCTATGCCGCCATTGAAAAGGGTGTCGAGTCCGCCCCGGGGCAGATAACGGTTGCCCAGCTGGATAGCCTGTATAGAATGGTGAAACAATGATATCATCGGAAACCAGAATCTGCGGCCTTATCGGCGACCCGGTGACGCATAGCGTGTCTCCGGTAATGCATAACGCTGCCTTTGACTTTCTTGGTCTGGACTATATCTATCTTCCCTTCGCTGTAACCAAAGATAGACTGGCCCGGGCGGTTGATGGTGTCAGGGGGATGAACATCAGAGGGCTCAATGTCACCATACCGCACAAGGTGGCCGTTATCCCCTTTCTGGACGGGCTGGAGCCGCTGGCGGAGAGAATAGGCGCCGTTAACACTATTGTCAATGATGAAGGTGTTTTAACGGGCCATAACACCGATGCCGCCGGTTTTCTGAAAGCCCTGCTGGAGAATGCGATTGAGCCTGGGGATAAACAGGTCGTACTTCTGGGAGCTGGCGGCGCCGCCAGGGCAATCGCCTTCGCCCTGGCTGAGAAGGGCGCCCGGCTAACCATTTTGAACCGAAAACAGGAGCTGGACTGGGCGGTTGAGCTGGCCGGCAGTGTCTCCAGTTTCTCTGGCAGGAAGGTTAAAGCTCTGGAGTTGAATGAGCCAAACCTTAAAGCAGCCTTGGTGCCGGCTGATGTTGTGGTTAATGCCACCAGTGTTGGCATGAGCCCGAATGATGGCCAGAGCCCGGTGTTCAGGGAACTGCTAAGGCCGGGGCTGGTCGTTTTTGATATTGTCTATAGCCCGGTTAAGACCAGGCTGCTATCGGAGGCGGAGCAGGCCGGTGCCGTAACAGTAAATGGCCTTGATATGCTGGTGTGGCAGGGGGCTCTGGCTTTTGAGCTATGGACCGGGGCCAAAGCTCCGGTGAAAGTGATGAGAGACGAAGTAGTAAGGGCGCTTGGCGGTATATCGTTTGGCGGGGTAGTCGGCGCCGGTGAGCGGAAAACGACCAGTGTGGCCTTAGTTGGCTTTATGGGTGCCGGCAAGACGGCTGTCGGCCGGGTGCTGGCTGAGAAATTGAATAAAGAGCTGATAGAGCTGGACAGCCTGATAGTGGAAAAGGCGGGAAAATCCATAGCCCGGATATTTGACCAGGAGGGTGAAATAGCCTTTCGTCAGCTTGAGATGGAGGTCACCAGGGAGGTGGCCGGCAGGAAGAACCAGGTTATCGCCTGTGGCGGCGGCGTTGTGCTTAATAAAATAAACATCGACCGGCTTAAAGCGGAAGCGGTGGTCGTCTATCTGATGGCCTCGCCGGAGGCAATACAGGAAAGGGTTGCTGGTGATGCCGAGGTAAGACCGCTGCTGGGGGATGGTGATAAGTCCCTGGCCATAAGGGAGCTACTGGCCTTCAGGCAGCCTTTCTACCGGAGAGCTGCCGACATTATCATAGATACCTCCAAGATGGGCATCGAAGCCGTCGCCGAGCAGATTATTGCCGGATTGAAGAAAGAATGAAGGCTAGAATAGGTAAAAGTAAAATAGATGGCGCAGTGGCTGCCCCGCCTTCCAAGAGCTATACCATCCGTGGGCTTATGTGTGCTGCACTGGCCGGGGGTGAAAGCCAGATAGTACACCCCTTGGCCTCGGATGATACCGGGGCTGCAGCCGGCGTACTGGGGCAGGTCGGCGTTGATATTGACCCGGGTGAGGACTGGTGGCGGGTTCATGGCGGCTATTTCCACGAGCCTGCCGAAGACCTGTTTTGCCGCGATTCAGCCGCCACCTTCAGGTTTATGATTGCCATATCGTCGCTTGTCCCGGGAAGGTGTCGCCTTGTTGCCGGTGCTTCGCTTGCCCGAAGGCCGGTTCAGCCGCTGCTTGAAGCGCTGGCGCAACTGGGTGTTGATTGCCGTGCTGACGGTGTTTCGGTGATAGTGGATGGTGGTAATCTGAAGGGGGGGACAGTACGGCTGCCGGGTGATGTCAGCTCCCAGTTTATATCCGCTCTGCTGCTGATAGCGCCGCTGGCCGAAGATGGCGTTGACCTCCGGATGACGACGCCGGTGCAGTCAAAACCGTACTTAAAAATGACTCTGGCCTGCATGGAGAAGTTTGGCGTCAGTGTGGCAGCCTCCGAGGACCTCAGCCAGTTCGAGGTGCGCCCTCAAAAATACCGGCCGGCTGGCTATCAGGTGGAGGGGGACTGGTCATCGGCGTCGTTCCTTCTGGCGCTGGGGGCTGCCCTGGGGTGGGTGGAGGTAACCAACCTCAACACAGAGAGTTTGCAGGGAGACCGGATAATGTTAAACTTACTGACAGAAATGGGTGCCGAGGTATCGGTCGGTGATAAATCATTAAGGGTGCAGAGGTCACGGCTTAAAGCAATTACGGCTGACCTTTCGGACTGCATAGATTTGTTGCCCACACTGGCGGTTCTGGCAGCAGTAGCTGATGGCGAAAGCCGCTTTAGCGGCGTTGGCCGGGCACGGTATAAAGAGTCCAACCGCATCCGCGCCTTAAAACAGGGGCTGGAGAGAATGGGCATCGATGTTGCCGAAGGTAGTGATAGCCTCAATATTATTGGTTCGGTGCCCGGGGCGGCCGCCATAGACAGCTTCGATGACCACCGTATAGCTATGGCCTTCAGTATCCTGGGTGCTGTTTCCGGTGGCACCACCATAACCGGTGCCGAGTGTGTCTCCAAAACGTATCCTGGTTTCTGGGATGAATTTAAAAAGCTGGGGGGTGAGGTGAAGCTCAATGTCAAATAGCTTAGGTAAGTTGTTCACCATAACTAGCTTTGGCGAGAGCCATGGCAGGGTGGTCGGCATTGTTGTCGATGGCTGCCCTGCCGGTCTGGCTATCACCGAGGAGGACATCCAGCGGGAACTGGACAGGAGAAAACCCGGTGAGGAGCTGGTTACCACCGCCAGGAAGGAAGCGGACAGGGCGGAGGTGCTTTCCGGCGTTTTCGAGGGACGAACCACCGGTGCTCCCATCTGCATGGTGGTCTGGAACCGGGATGTTGACTCCAGCGACTACCAGAGAACGCGGTTTCTGGTGAGGCCGGGCCACGCCGACTACACCGCCTATATTAAGTACGGAGGCTTTAACGACTTCAGGGGTGGTGGCCGTTTTTCCGGCAGAATCACCGCTGGCTTCGTCATGGCCGGGGCTATCGCCGGCAAGATACTGAATATTATTGGTGTTGAGGTCATGGCCCACACCGTCGCCGTGGGCGATATAGCCGCCCGGCCCGCTGAAGTTGACCAAATAAGGCGAAAGGCTGGTCTGAACCGGCTTCACTGTGCCGATTCTGAGGCGGCCGGGGAGATGATGAAAGCCATTGAGCGGGCCAGGCAGCAAGGTGATAGCTTGGGCGGCATTATCGAGGGCATTGCCATCGGGCTGCCGGCTGGACTTGGTGAGCCAACCTTCGATACCCTTGACGGTGAGCTGGCCAGGGCCCTCTTTGCCATACCGGCAGTCAAGGGAGTGGAATTCGGCTCCGGTTTTCAGGCGGCAAAGAAGAGAGGCTCGCAGAACAACGACCCGTTTACCATTGAGGACGGCGGGATAGTAACCACCAGTAACAACGCCGGTGGCGTGCTGGGCGGTATAAGCAGCGGCATGCCGCTGGTGGTAAGGGTGGCGGTAAAGCCGACGGCATCGATAGCCAGTAGCCAGCAAACGGTTGACATAAAAGAGATGAAAGGCGCCAGCCTGGAGGTTGCCGGCAGGCATTATGCCTGTATCGTACCCCGTGCCGTCGTTGTGGTGGAATCAATGATGGCGATAACCCTCTGTGACCTTGTCTTGAGGGCCGGGCTGCTGCCCAGGGTGATAAAATGAAGCTGGAAGAGCTAAGGCAGAAGATAGACTCTGTTGATGACGATATTGTTCGCCTCATTGCCTGGAGAGTAAAACTTGCCGAACAGGTGGGCAAGGAAAAAAAGAAGCAGGGACAACAGATAGAAGACAGGCAGAGGGAGGAACGAATCCTTGGGCATATTAAAAAAGTTGCCGGCACTGAAGGTATCAACCAGACGGATATAGAGGGCATCTACCGGCAGATATTCACTATCGCCAAGAGCATCCAGGGCGCCATCGTTGCCTTTCAGGGGGAGCTTGGCGCCTATAGTGAGGAAGCGGCGGTTAGATTCTTCGGCGCCGAGGTTCAGGTCAAGCCCTACGAAGGGCTGGGCGACGTTTTTAAGGCGGTGGAACAGGGTGAGGCTCAGTACGGCATTGCTCCCATTGAGAACTCCCTTGAGGGCAGCATCAGCCGGACGTACGATCTGCTTCTGGACTCCAGTCTGAAAGTCTGCGGGGAAACAGAGCTCAAGGTGTCCCATTGCCTGATTGCCAATCCCGGGGCGACGCTGGGCTCCATAAAGAGAATTTATTCCCACCCACAGGCGCTGGGACAGGCACAGGCGTTCATAAAACACCTAAACTGCGAACTGATGCCAACCTATGATACCGCCGGCAGCGTCAAGATGATAAAGGAAAGAAGGATAATGGACGGCGCCGCTATCGCCAGCACCAGGGCGGCTGAGATTTACCAGATGAACATTATCACCTGTAGCATAGAGGATAACCCGAACAATATCACCCGTTTTTTCGTTCTGGCCAAGGAAGATGCGCCTCCTACCGGTAACGATAAAACATCGGTTGTCTTTTCGGTGAAGCACAAGCCCGGGGCCCTGTTCCATTTCCTCAGGGAGCTGACGGAGAAGAATATAAACCTGACCAAGATTGAGTCGCGGCCGACCAGGCAGAAACCCTGGGATTACAATTTCTACCTGGACTTTGAGGGGCACCGGCTGGACAGGGCAGCCGCCGAAGCCATAAAGAATCTGGGGGACTACGCCACTTTTATCAAGGTGCTGGGCTCATATCCCAAGGCCAGGAGAGCTGCGGAGTAAGCAATGAAAGTAGCCATTATCGGCGGCACCGGGAAGATGGGCCGGTGGTTCGCCCGTTTTCTGGCTGCGGAGGGTGACGAGGGAACGCTCATCGGCAGGCACCGGGCAAAGCTGGAGGCGGCTGGCCGGGAGCTTGGTGTTGCCTTCAGCACCGGCATGGCTGAAGTTGAGTCGGCTGACGTTATCCTGGTATCGGTGTCGGTGGATTCTTTTGAAGAAGTGGTCAAAGAACTCGGCGCCCACACCCATTCCAGGCAGGCTATCCTGGATGTCACCTCGGTCAAGGAAAGGCCGGTGGCACTTTTGCACCGGTACATAAAGCAGGGGAAAGTGCTGGGAGCGCATCCTGTGTTTGGCCCCGGGGCCAGAAGCCTGGTCAACCAGAACGTTGTCCTGACGCCGACAAGTCAGGCAGAGAATGTCCTGGCGGAGAAAGTCAAGAAATATCTGGAGGCCAGAAGGGCCAGGGTGCGGCTGATGTCGCCACTGGAGCACGACGACATGATGGCTGTTATTCTGGGGCTGGCCCATTATATCGCCATTGTTTCTGCTGATAGCCTGCTTGGTTTCGAAAAGCTGGCGGAGCTGGAGGCCATCGGTGGCATTACCTACAAGGTACTGTTGACACTGGTGGAGAGTGTCCTTACCGAGGACCCGGAGCTTTATACTTCCTTGCAGATGAACCTTCCCCGGCTGCCGGAGATGCAGGAGCGCTTTCAGCAGAGTGCCGGCAGTTGGGCAGGTCTGGTAAAGGATGGCAACAGGTCGGAGTTCATCCGGAGGATGAAGCTGCTCCGGAGCAAGCTTGAGGTTGATAACCCGAATTTCGGTAAGGCCTATGACAATATGTACCGGATTGCCGAGGGGTTATAGCAGCCGACATGGTGGTCACTTGGCCAGCA
>DAOWDO010000083.1 GCA_030638985.1 Dehalococcoidia bacterium
CCCTTCCAGGCTGACGCCGTGGAGAGCCGCCTGGATGATTACATTCTGTTCGGCATGAATCGCCCGGCATATCTCGTGTCTCTCCCCGGAAGGTATACCCTGTTCATCCCTCAGGCAGCCCAGCTCCAGGCAGTCCGGGGAACCAGCCGGGGCGCCGTTGTATCCGGTGGCCAGTATGTGCTTATCCCTCACTGCCACAGCGCCAACGTGGTGACGGCGGCAGGTGGAGCGTTCGGCAACCACGGCGGCCACTTTCTGGAAGTAATTATCAGCAGTTGGTCTCTTCAACCCGGCCTCCTCATTGTTGCCATGGCCCGTTTCACTTCCCTCTCCAGGCTCTGCAGGGAAGACTCATTGGGGATGGTGAAATCGGCGATAGCAATGGGCCCGCTCTTGTTCAGTTTTTCCACTTCTGCCTTATCGCGCTGGGCTGCTTCCTCTGATGTCAGGGGGCGCTCATGTCTGGCAGCCAGCCGGCGATGCCTTGTTTTTGGTGATGCCCAGACGGCAAGGATAAATAAAGAACCTCCGTAGTAGTTCTTGAGGAAGGTATATTCCTCCCAGGAGTAGAGGCCATCAATGACCGCCGGGGATTGCTTTGAGGCTAAATCAATCCGGGAGAGATTGAGCACGGCGTAGGCAGCCATGCCGTATTTCTCTCTGATTTGTTCCCTTGCCCGGCGTTCGTTGCCTTCGTTTAGCTCCAGGCCCTGTTTCCTGACCTCATCGTCGGTGACATCGCCGAACCTGATCCTGATAAAACCATGCTGCTCGAAGATTCGGGCAACTTCTGATTTACCGGCTCCAGCCATGCCAACAACAGCCACTATGGTCACAACCTCTGTCCTCAGGGCTACATTATAAGAGAATGGCCCTGCCGGTGACAACCCTCCAGCGCGTTTGTTACCGGCCAGTCTCGGGCTGTGCTATAATCGGGCTGATTCGGAGGAGTAAATGACGCCGATTACCGATCTGGCTGTCAGGATTGAGCAGCAGCTACCCGCCGAGCTGGCGGATTTTATGAAGTCGGCAGGCAACATGGCCGCCGATGGCGGGGAGAAGCTCTATCTTGTCGGCGGGCTTGTCCGCGACCTCCTGCTGGGGGAGGCCAACCTTGACATTGACCTGGTTGTTGAGGGTGATGCTGTTGCCCTGGCCCGGCGGTTGTCGGCTGGCCAGGCGGGCAAGATAACCATTCATCACCGCTTCAATACGGCCAAGCTCCAGTGGCGGAAGTGGACTGTTGACCTGGCCAGTGCCCGCTCGGAGCACTATCCACGGCCGGGTGCCCTGCCAAGTGTTAAACCGGGCCAGCTTTCTGACGACCTCTTTCGCCGCGACTTTACCATAAACGCCATGGCGGTTGCCCTGGCCCCGCAAAGCTACGGCCAGTTGATTGACCTCTATGGCGGCCTTGATGACCTGGAGCACAGGCTTGTCCGTATTTTGCATCCGAAAAGCTTCACCGATGATGCCAGCCGTATCTGGCGGGCGGTTCGCTACGAGCAGCGGCTTGACTTTCAGATTGAGCCGGAGACCCTGGGGCTGCTGCGGCGGGATATCCCGATGCTGGATACCATAAGCGGTGACCGGGTGCGCTACGAGCTGGAGTGCATCTTCAAAGAGCGGTCGCCGGAAAAGGCCATTAAACGCGCCGGTGAGCTGGGAGTGCTGGCTAAACTGCATCCTTCGCTTACCGGCAACGGCTGGCTGGCGGACAGGTTTGACCAGGCGCGCCGAATTAGCTTCCCCGACCAGAAGCTGGCTGACCTCTATCTGGCGCTGCTGGCTTATCGTTTGCCTGACGACGACAGGGAGCAGCTGGTGTCTTACCTCAGACTACCCAAGACGCTTGCCCGGACCCTGAGGGATGCCGGCGCTGTCAGGGCTCATCTTGGTGAGATGGCCAATACTGAGCTCAGACCCAGCCAGATTTATCACCTCCTTGGCGGCTATTCCTCTGAAGCGGTTACTGCCAACCTGCTGGCCGGTGACCTGCCTCCGGCACGCCGCAATATCCAGCTCTACCTGGAAGAGCTCCGCAGCGTAAAACCGGTGCTGGCCGGCCGCGACTTGATTGACATGGGGGTAACTCCCGGCCCCGGGATAGGAGAAGCCCTCAGGCTGATACTTGACGCCCGTCTGGATGGCACGGTGAAGACCCGGCGGGATGAGGAGAGGCTGGTCGGGGAGTGGCTGGCTGAAAAGAGCGGCTAGGTGCCCCTACTGCCGGCGCCTCTTCTGCCACCAGGTGTAGTCCCTGTCCATTATCAGGTTCTTTGCTCTTTATTCGGGTGTGGCTGCCAGTGTCCCGGCAAGATAGGCTTCCAGCCCCTGCGCCTTGAGGTTTTTGAATATCCTGTTGGCCCGGGTCTTGCTCTTCCCTATGGCAAAAAGGGCTGGCCCGGAACCGGCCAGGTGTATACTCCCGGCTCCGGCTTCTTTAAACTTCTGGCGGAAGCCGTCAAGGCCGGCAAAGCTGCTGTCAGCGACACTGTCAAATACGTTGAAGAGGCTGGCCGGAGTAACCGCCTCACCCCTGGTCAGTGCCGTTACCATTTCCTCCGTTATCCTGCCCGGTGTGTAGTGGCTTTCCTCCAGGCTGGCGTAGAGCCGGGCCGTTTTGCCGGGCAGTCGCGGTATGCCCGGTATCAGCAGCACCAGCCACCTGCGGGGCAGCGGCGGCAGCGGGCTGACGGCCTCGCCTCGTCCCTGGGCCAGGGCGGTGCCGCCGGAGAGGAAAAAGGTGACGTCTGAACCAAGCTGCGAGGCCAGTTTTGCCACCTCTCCCATCGGCAGGGCCAGTTCCCACAGTCTGTTAAGTCCGACAAGGACAGCAGCGGCGTCACTGGAATCTCCGCCCAGACCGGAAAGCAGGGGAATCCGTTTGGAAATCTCGATGGTGGCCCCTCTGGAATATCCTGAAGCTTCCTTTAATAGGCGGGCGGCTCTGGGTACCAGGCTTTTTTCGGCCGACCAGTCCGGGTGGTCGCACTTATAAGCCATTTGATTACCTGGCTGAAAGCAGAGGCGGTCGCAGAGGTCAATAGCCTGGATTATACTGAGTAGTTCGTGGAAACCATCGGCCCGCTTGGTCAGCACCTCAAGGGTGAGGTTTATCTTGGCCGGCGCCAGGAGAGTTAGCACGGCCGGTTCCTCCGGTATACCTGCCACAGCCAGACCCATTCCTCAAGCGTCAGTGTTTCCGCCCGGCGCTGGGGGGCAATACCGGCCTCCTCCAGCATGGGGAGCACCTGGCCCTTGGCCATCTCCAACCCCTGCGCCAGAGAATTGGCCAGCTGTTTGCGAGAGGCGGTGAAACCGGCCCGAACCAGCTTGAAAAAGACCCCGGTATTTTCAGCAGCAACCGCCGGCCGGGCATGTAGAGTAATCCTCAGGATGGCAGAATCAACCTCCGGGGCAGGATAAAAGCTGTTAGCGGGCACATAGCTTACTATCTCCGGCTGGCCGTAGAGCTGGACGCTGACGCTGAGCAGACTCATCCGCCCCGCTCTGGCGGCAATGGCCCGGGCAACTTCCTTTTGCACCATAACCACCATCAGCCGGGGGGTTGCTGATGCCTCCAGGAAGTGACGCAGCACCGCCGAAGTAATATAGTAGGGCAGGTTGGCCACCACCTTGTAGCCGGGTGCCCCGACCAGTGTTGCCGGCTCAATGTGGAGGATGTCCTCATTGATAATGGTGATATTGTCGGCCGGGCACTGCTTCAGGGCATCGGCCAGCCGGCTGTCCAGCTCAACAGCGATGACCCGACCGGCTCGCCTGGCCAGCTCGGCGGTCATAAAACCGAGGCCGGGACCGACTTCGATGACCACGTCCTGGGGGGTCAGCCCGGCTGCGGCAACCACCATCCGCATCACCTCCCGGTCAATCAGGAAATGCTGTCCCAGGCCCTTTCTCGCCCGCAGCCCCAGGCGCCGCAGGCGCGCCTTCGTCTGACCCAGCAGAGATGCCTGCGGCAAGCCCGGGCCGCCTCCTGCTTTCCTGGCTGCTGTTTTCATTGCCGCCTCGGTTAAAGCCCCTTTTCCAGGCGGGCCACCAGACGCATGGGCAGATTGCGCTTCACCATTCTTATCTGGGTGGCGCTTATGTCGTAGGCCACACGGTAGAGCCGGACGACGTTGCTCTCGCTGTCATAGATGGCGTAGCTGGCCCTGGGGTCGCCGTCCCGGGGCTGGCCAACACCGCCGGGGTTGATAATCATGCGGCTCTTCCCCAGCGCCTGTCCGATGCCGGCAGTAAACGGAATGGACGAGCAACCGCCGTTC
>DAOWDO010000057.1 GCA_030638985.1 Dehalococcoidia bacterium
CAAATCATCACGCTCGATAAAGGGCAGGAAGGGCTTGACCGAACGGTAAAAAAGCCCCCTGTTCCCCTCCCCAACGGAATAGTCCAGGCTATCTACATACTGAATGCTGGGGCCAAGGCGCATCCGGCCCTCCAGGTCAAGGGTGACATGTATACCCACCCCGCTGACATCGGCCGGCGGCGCCGGGAAGATCAACCGGCTGACCAGTCTGTTTTTGCCGCCGCCAACACTGAAGTATTCACCCTTGCAATAATGCAAACGGTAGCCGGCACCGGCTATGTCTACCCCGGCCATCTCGGCCACTCTGTCACTGCCCAGTCCGGCGCAGTTAATGAGCACGCTGGTGATAAAAGAAAACTCTTCTTCACCATCCCTGACCGAAACCCGGTAGCCGGAAGCCACCTTATTTATACCAACGACCTCCGTCCTGTAGGCTATCTGGGCACTTTTACCGGTCATGCCGGCGATAAAGAACTTCATTAAAGCATGCGAGTCAATGATACCGGTGCCCGCTGCCCAGATAGCCGCCTCCCCGGCCACATTGGGCTCAAGCTGCCGCAACTGCCGCTTCGATACCAGCTTCAATCCGGGAGCACCGTTCCTCTGGCCTCTGCCAAACAGCTCCTCCAGCTCGCCAATTTCCCCATTGCTGGTGGCCACTACCAGCTTGCCCAGCCTGGCACAGCCGATGTTGTGTTCCGAACACAGCTTGTAGAGCATTTCATTTCCGGCGACGCACAGCCTGGCCTTAAGCGTCCCAGGAGGATAATAGATGCCGGAATGGATGACGCCGCTGTGCCGGCTGCTGGTCTCCCGGCCAAAGGAATCGTTCTTCTCCAGAACATAAACCCGCCGATTGCCATCGGCAACCTCGGCGGCTATGGCCAGACCAACAACACCGGCACCAACAATAGTAATATCAGCCCGGTATTCCATCTTTAATAAAAAACTCTTCCGGGGCGGGGTACCGATAACCGGGGGCGGTAAGCAATCCCCAATAACGAGTTCTCTCCATTATATCACCTGGCTTGCTTATTCGGGCTGCCAATTCCAGTCAGCCTTGTAAGCGGAATGAAACTGTGTTATAAACACTGAGCAGTTGTCAGACCTAATTTGAACACGATGAGAGAATCATGAGCCAGAGGGTAAAACTGGGAATCATTGCGGTTGTTTTCGTCACAATAGCCGTACTTTCGTACGCTGCTGTTTCCGACAACATATTCTTTATTGAACAAAAACTAGCAAGAGATGATTCTGTCTTCATAGAGAACGACCATTATGCCCTTCACTTTTACAAGGATGGGAATGCAGTTGAACTAGCCAGCATATCCTATAACATATATCAGGACAGTGGAAACACGGCCTCCATTACATTTCAGCTCTTGCACAAGATCGAATATAAGGTTGACTCACTGATTCTAAGGTTTAAAATGCTACAACCACCTTCAGCCCTAACACTTGAAGACCCAGAGGGCTATTCACCGCCACCACTTATATACACACCCACTGATGATGATTCGTCCGTTATATTCAATTTTTCAGACCCGGAAGGCACAAAGGGTTCACTATATGGAACCATCAACCTAGACTTCTCGCTGGACCTGCAAGAGATAGACCCACTTTTTACAGATAAGTTGATTTTGGATGTCGCCTTTTCCATGCACGAGGAGAGCATATTAAAAATTGTAGAGCATACAGCAAAAGTAGCTGTACAACTTGATATTGCATCTCTCATAGAGTGAATGTAAAACTGCTATATAATTCAAGATTCTGTATTACCACAGTTCCAGCAGCAAAACATGCTGAATAGCTATACCCAAATTCACCTGGCCGTTGAGGTTCTTTTGAAAAGCTCCAGGTCGTCCAATACTATATAAACTGCTTAAAATGGTGGGCGGTAGGGGATTTGAACCTCTGACCTCTGCGATGTCAACGCAGCGCTCTAACCAACTGAGCTAACCGCCCGGTAACACCATAATTCTACCGGGTGCCCCGGCTATCGTCAACAGGTATCAGGAGCCTATATAAAAGCCCCGCTTATTTACCTGTCATAGGTCGATTTAGGGGTAATCACCTTGGCTGTAGCCGCAGCCGCAGCTGCCTTAATAATATCACCGACCACGAAGGGGGCCGCTCCCATGGCGATAACAGCGGCCACACCAGTCTGGCTGCCGCTGACCAGATTGAGCCACAGGCCAAGCCAGATAAGCCCGGGGATATATATGAGAACAAAGTTAGCCACCAGCATCAGGCCAAGCATGCTGAAGAAGCCTCTTGACCGAACATATTTATCGGTAAAATAGCCCAGAAAGAGAGTCGCCAGAATAAAGCCGACCAGGTACCCCCCGGTGGCTCCCAACCCGCTAGACCAGCCGGCAAACCAGGGAACCCCCAGGGCACCGAGCCCGGCATAGATCGCCATGCTGGCACCGCCCCACCACCTCCCCAGCACAACACCGGCCAGCAGTACAGCAAAGGTCTGCCCGGTAATCGGCACCGGACCTATGGGAACCCTGACCTGAGCAAGCAGGCCTGTCAGGCCGGCAACGCTCAGTGCCAGAACCAGCTTCCAGGGTATGCTTAGCTGATATCTCCAACGAAAGATATCGTATCTGGCCTTACTTATTGCGGCGACCATCTCCATAATTTATCCTCCATCAATCATCACGGTAGTATGTTGCCGATGAGAACCGACTGTTTCGGCTAGGCGCCCGGTTTCCGGTTACCAATAAGGGAAATCTCGATGTTCTTGTTACAGTGCGGGCAGGTTATACCAACGACGATGGGCTGGTTCATGACCCGCTCAATAACAGCGGAGACCATAGTGTCAAGGTTGTCCAGGCGCTGGTCAAACATATCCAGGCGCTTTCGCATGTTCTCCGTTTCGGATGCTCGTTCCTGTTCTCTGGAGTCCGGCTTTTCTTTAGCCAAGTACATCCTCTCTTACATCTTATAGATAAGACATATTATAAGGAACAGGAAAACACATGTCAAAAGAACTTCCCTGCCAGCCATCCCGATACCCTATTGATTTGGCACCAGGCAACACGTATACTAGTCAATAATCAAGCTGAAGGAGGCAAACCAGATGCCTGAGGTTGAGGTCGGCAAAGTTTCTGACTTTTTCGCCCGACCGGTGGTTGCCGGCATTGAGCTGACAGCACCCCTAAAAATCGGTGACACCATCCATATTCAAGGTCATACCACTGACCTGGAAATGACCATCGATTCAATGCAGATAGACAACGCCAATGTCACCGAAGCCAAGGCAGGGGATTCTGTTGGCATCAAGGTCAACGACCGGGTAAGAAGAGGCGACCACGTCTATAAAGTCACTGACTAAGCGCTAGGCCAATCCCTTAAGCAGGTTGGCCATCTCTATGGCGTTGAGGGCGGCATCGAAGCCCTTATTGCCCATTTTGGTGCCAGCCCGCTCAATGGCCTGCTCAAGGGTATCAGCGGTAATCACACCGTGGGTAACCGGCAGCCCTGTCTCCATGGCTACCCGGGCGATACCCCTGCTCAGTTCAGTGGCGAGATAATCAAAGTGAGGGGTGCCACCACGTATCACGGCACCGAGGCAGATAACAGCATCATACTTCTTGGTCTGAGCCAGTTTTAGAGCTACCAGCGGAATCTCGAATGAACCCGGTGTCCAGGCAATTTCGATGTCCTCCTTGCTTACCCCATGACGAAAGAGGGCATCCTGGGCCCCTTCCAGCAGCTTCTTGGTGATAAAATCGTTGAAGCGAGCAATAACCAGCCCGAACTTGAGCCCCTTACCCAGCAGCGTACCTTCATATGTCCTACTCATTAGCGCCTCCTTGTACAAGTTATGTTGATTTACTGACTCTCCGTCGCCTCCGTTATTTCCAGGAGGTGGCCCATTTTCTTCTGCTTTGTCTCCAGGTAACGGCGGTTGTGCGGATTTGGCGGAATGATAATGGGCACTGTCTCCACCACCTCAAGGCCGTAGCCTTCCAGGCCGATAACTTTCTTAGGGTTATTGGTTAACAACCGAATCTTGTGCAAGCCAAGGTCGACCAGTATCTGGGCACCGATACCGTAGTCGCGCAGGTCGGGCTCAAAGCCCAGAGACAGGTTGGCCTCTACTGTATCCATCCCCTTGTCCTGAAGGGCATAGGCACAAATCTTGTTATGGAAGCCGATGCCTCTCCCCTCCTGCCTCATATAGAGGAGAACACCCCGGCCTTCCTCAGCGATGCGTTGCAGGGCCAGCATTACCTGGGCACCGCAGTCACAGCGCAGGCTGCCGAAAACGTCACCGGTGAGGCATTCACTGTGAACCCGGGCCAAGACCGGCTTTCCGGCCGAGACATTGCCCGTCACCAGGGCCAGGTGTTCATCGGCATCAATATCGCTTTTATAGGCGATGACAACAAACTCGCCATACTTGGTGGGCAGATTGGCTTCAGCAACCCGGTGCACCAGCTTCTCGTGACGGCGACGATAGGCAATAAGGTCAGCTATGCTGATTATATTGATACCGTGCTTTGTTGACATTTCCTCCAGTTGAGGCAGTCGGGCCATGGTGCCGTCTTCACTCATAATTTCACAGATAACCCCGGCTGGATAGAGGCCGGACAGCCGGGCTAAATCAACTATGGTCTCGGTGTGCCCGGCCCGCGCCAGGACGCCGCCATCCCTGGCCCGGAGGGGAAACACATGCCCCGGGCGAGCTATGTCCTCAGCTTTGGTAGCCGGGTCAATGATAGCCTTTATCGTCTCCGCACGGTCGTGCGCCGAGATGCCGGTACTCACCCGATGTTTGGCCTCAACGGAAACAGTAAAGGCAGTGCCGAACTTTGAGGTATTGTCACCGACCATCATCGGAATCTTAAGCTCATCCAAACGCTGGCCGATTACCGGCAGGCAGATGAGCCCCCGGGCATGACGAGCCATGAAGTTGATCGCCTCTGGAGTGACCCTCTCGGCAGCTAAAACCAGGTCGCCCTCGTTTTCTCTGACCTCGTCGTCAACAACAATGAGGAACTTGCCCGCTTTTATATCCCTGATTGCTTCATCAATACTGGCGAATCCCATTGCAACATGCCACCAAACAATGACTACCCGGTTACAAAACCGTGCTCTTCCAAGAAACCAATGGTAAGTTCGGGATTTTGGCTGCTACTAAACCGCTCCACGTACTTGGCAATTATGTCAACTTCAAGATTGGCCAGGTCGCCCATCCTTTTATCACCCAAAGTGGTATTCTTCAGGGTATAGTCGACAATTGCCACTTCAAAGGAAACGGCATTCCTGGCCGATATGGTCAGGCTGATACCATCTACGGTGATAAAACCCTTCTCCACCACGTAACGCATCACTTCGGGCGGGGCTGAAATCCCGATTACCGTCGTTTCATCTGTCTTTCGGATTGAGGCCAGCTTGCCGGTAGCATCTACGTGTCCCTGCACCAGATGGCCGCCCAGGGGCCTGTCCAGAGTCAGCGGCCTTTCCAGATTGACCCTGTCCCCGACATTGAGCAGGCCCAGGCTGGTTCGGTCCAGCGTCTCGGACATTATGTCAACAGAGAAGGAGCCACTACCAAACCGGGTTACTGTCAGGCAGGCACCGTTAACGCTGACGCTGCCACCCAGCTCCATCCCCTGGAGCACCCTGCTGGCGGCAACAACCAGACTCCTGGCCGATGTCGAACTCACTACGCCCACTTCTTCAACTATCCCGGTAAACATCACTTACCCCTGACATAGCCGCTGACCATGACATCCGGGCCAATTTTCCCCACGGTAACACGCCCGAGCTTCAAAGAGTCTACCACTTTAGCAACACCTTGACCAGCCACCGGCGTTCTTGCCTCTCCGCCACCGATGATGACCGGGGCGATAAAGGCAATCACCTTATCCACCAGCCTCTGGTCAAAGAGATCCCCCAGGAGAACACCGCCACCCTCAACCAGAACGCCGGTAATCTCTCTCCTGCCCAGCTCCCCTAACAGCCTTTCCAGGTCAATTTTATTTTCTACTGCCGGCAGTTCCAGCAGTTCGGCACCCAGCCCGGTAAAGGCAGCCACCTCACCCGGCCTGGCCGGACGGCCCAGCACCAGCAATGTTTTACCCGTCTCATTGAATATCCGCGCGGTGGGTGATATGCGACCCTTACCATCGACAATCACCCGCAGCGGCTGCCTCACCACTGTCCCACCACGACCGCCACCACACCGGGCAGTAAGGTGCGGGTCATCAACCAGCACGGTATTGGCCCCGACCATAATGGCATCGCTGGTGGAGCGCAGGTTATGGGCATAGTACCTGGCCTCTTCGCTGCTAATCCACCTGGAATCACCGCTGTGAGTAGCTATCTTGCCATCCAGGCTCATGGCAAACTTCACCGTAACAAACGGTAGCCCGGTGGTGATGAACTTAACATAGGCCTCATTAATGTCCCTGGCTTCCCGCCCGTGCTCACCGACAACAACCTTGATGCCGGCTTCTTCAAGAGCTTCCCTGCCCCGTCCTGAAACCAGCGGATTTGGATCAATCATGGCCATGTGAACTTCGGCGATGCCAGCGGTAACGATTGCCCGGCGGCAGGGAGGCGTCCGACCAAAGTGGCAACAAGGCTCCAGGGTAATATACATGGTACCGCCCCTGGCTGCCTCTCCAGCCTGTTCCAGAGCCATTACCTCAGCATGGCTGGAGCCTGGCGGCTGAGTATAGCCCTGCCCGGCGACCACATCGTCCTTGACCACCACCGCACCCACTGCCGGGTTTGGACTAACCTGCCCCAGAGCCAGTCTGGCCAGAGATAGCGCCTGAGCCATGTAATCCATAGCACCATTCTAGCACCACCTTTTTTCAAAGTGCAAATTACCAGCAAAAAAACGGGGCCGGCTTGGCGCCGGCCCCCGCATTGTGCCAGGCTCTTCTGCCTCATCCATCAGCTGATGCTATAGACCACCTGAACAGTTAGCTGAATCTCCAGTTCTCCCGGGCTGATTGCTGTCTCCGGTGCCGGAAGCCCCCCCACTATATCAGCCCCGCGGAAGATGATGGGGGGTATATAGCCGCCATATTCATTGATGTAGCTCGGCTTACCCAGCTTTACGCCGCCCAGGTCAGCCAGCTGCTTCGCCCTGGCCTCGGCATCGGCCATAGCCGCTTCCCGTGCCTCTTCGTTGTATACATCGGGGTCATCCACGGTGAAACTGATGCTGTTCACCCTGATGCTGTCACCGCCGGCA
>DAOWDO010000096.1 GCA_030638985.1 Dehalococcoidia bacterium
TCAGAGAGGCAAACTTCATCCCTGAGTATTCTATATTGAAGCCGGCAACTATCTCGGAGTCCGCCTCCACCAGGTCAAAGGGCGTGCGATTGGCCTCGGCTAAAGCGGCAATGAAAAAGATAGTAAATCCCAGCGGCTGAATCAGAATATAGGGAACATCCTGGGCAGCCACAATCTCATTGAGCGACAGGGAACCGGCCACCAGGACGACAGCGGCCAGAGAAATCGCCATCGGAATCTCATAGCTGATTAGCTGGGCGATATTACGCATCGCCCCGATAAGGGAATACTTATTGCCGGAAGACCAGCCCGCCATGAAAATGCCTACCGAGGCAACCGAACTGACGGCCAGGATATAGAGGATGCCGATATTGAGGTCTGCCAGCAGCGCCCCGTTCCAAAAAGGGACGACGGCGAATATGATCAGTACCGGGACAAAGGCCACCAGTGGTGCCAGCCAGAAAGCCAGCCGGTCTCCCCAGCCGGGAACAATATCTTCTTTAGTCAGTATCTTGATCATATCCGCTATGGGCTGGAGGAGACCGAAAGGGCCGGCACGGTTGGGCCCGGGACGTACCTGAATACGGCCGATAAGCCTTCGTTCAAGCCAGATGACAATGATAACCGTGAGTAAAACAAAGGCAAGTATTATCAGGGCAAAGACCAGCAGATGAAGCCAGAAATTGCCCGGCCAGTCGGAAGCCAGTGCCGGGGCCAGATTGAAAGTACCTGCCGCCGTCACCTGTCTATCTCACCCATGATGATATCAATGCTGCCAAATATTACTATGGCATCAGCCAGCTTCCAGCCAATAATCATCTCCCGGAGTGGGGTCAGATTTATCAGGGAAGGCGCCCGTACATGGAACCGGTAGGGCTTTTCCGAACCATCCGAGACCAGATAAAAGCCCAGTTCCCCCCTGGGGGCTTCAACGTGGACAAAGACGTCGCCCTGAGGCGGCCGTACCCGAATCGGCACCCGGCTGTTCACCTTGCCCTGAGGCAGCTGTTCCACGGCCTGCCTGATAATGCGCAGGCTCTGACGCATCTCTTCGATTCTCTGCCGGTAGCGGTCATAGCAATCGCCGGCTGTAAATGTAGGAATATCAAACTCAAAGCGGTCATATATGGAATAGGGGTCACAGCGGCGAATATCACGGGCAACGCCACTGGCCCGGAGCGTGGGGCCACTCACCGAGCAGTTTACGGCCAGTTCCGGGGGCAAAACGCCGATGCCCTTGGTTCGCACCAGCAGAATCTCGTTTTCAGCCAGAAGCTGGTCGTACTCATCAATATAACCGGGCATCTGGTCGATAAACTTCTTAAGCGCCGGTATAAACTCTTCGGGCAGGTCGTGGCTGACACCACCGAAACGCATATAGTTGTAGAGCAGCCGCTGGCCACATACCATATCAAAAAGGTCTAATATCTTTTCCCTCTCTCGGAACATGTACATAAAAGGGGTAAAAAAGGTGCCCATCTCATTGGCTATGGAACCGACCGCCAGCAGGTGGCTGGCGATACGCTGAAGCTCAACCATGATAACCCGAATATACTCGGCCCGCTCCGGCACCGAAATCCCTAAAAGCTTCTCCACCGCCATAGCATAGGCCATGCTATGACCCATTGCCGCCACATAGTCCAGCCGGTCACAAAGGGGAATATCCTTCTGGTATTCCCGCCCCTCGGCCAGTTTTTCTATACCGCGATGCAGATAGCCGATAATCGGCTCAATATCCACTACGACCTCGCCGTCAAGAGTGGCCAGCAGGCGAAAGACCCCGTGAGTGCTGGGGTGCAGGGGACCGATATTGAGAACAAAAGGCTCGGTCTTAAGTGCCACTAGAGTAATCCTTTCGCAGCGGATGCCCCTTAAAGCCATCCCACAGAAAGATGCGCTTCAGGTTGGGGTGTCCGGCAAAGCCGACGCCCATCAGATCGAAGATTTCCCTCTCCTGTAACTCGGCGCCCCGCCACAGGCTAACCAGCGACGGCACCAGAGGCTTATTTTGCGGGCAGCGCACCCTCAGCACCAGGCTGTGGCTATGCTGCAGCGAAGTCAGATGATAGACAACCTCAAAATGACTCCGGTAATCAACGGCGGTCACACTGATAAGATAATCAAAGTCCAGCTGGGGAGTGTCCCTTAGATATGAGGCGACTTCCAGCAGGTGTTCCCCGCCGACAACCAGGCTGCCCTGGAAGGGCGCCACAGCTTCTGGGGCATATTTCGCCGATATGAGGCCGGCTATTTCACCGAAAGAAAGGGTCTGCATAATCACTCACCCTCGGTAGCTATACTCCTCGTGTTTATCTTCTGGCGCAGCATCTCGATGCCATTGAGCAGGGTCTCAGGCCTAGGCGGGCAGCCGGGTACATAGACATCAACCGGAACAATGCGATTATAACCGGGGACGACAGAATAGGAATCTCTAAAGATACCACCGGTGATGCCGCAGGCCCCCATGGCGATAACCCACTTCGGCTCGGCCATCTGGTCATAGAGGCGGCGCACCTGAGGCGCCATCTTCCAGGTCAGGGTGCCGGCGGTAATCAGTAAATCGGCCTGCCGCGGCGAGCCACGCAGGATATCCATGCCGAAGCGGGACATATCGAAACGAGAGGCAGAGGCCCCGATGAACTCAAAAGCACAGCAGGCGGGAAAACAGATAACCGGCCACAGCGAGGAGCGCCGCGACCAGTTGAGGACAGCATCCACGCTGGTAACCAGCACATTGCGCTGCAACTCTTTTTGCAGCCACTCATCCGGGTCGGTAACTGGCTGCTGGCTACTTGCCCTGAGTGCTTCAATCAACGCACCCTCGTGGGCGTCGAGTTCGGCAGCAGAGTAAATGCGCTCCCTGCCTACTTCCATTCCAGAGCCTTCTTCCGCCAGGCATAGACATAGCCGATAGAGATAATGACAATAAAGATAAGCGCCGCCACAAAACCAAAGGTGCCAAGCTGCCTCAGTCCAACCGCCCATGGAAAGAGGAAAACAGCCATAACATCAAGGGCGATGAATAATAGGGCATAGAAGTAGTAGCGGAAATTGAACTGCACCCAGGACCGGCCGATGGTCTCCATACCACACTCAAAGGGAGTGTTCTTAACTGGATTGGGTTTTCGGGGCACAATCTTGAACTGCCGCAGAGCTACGGGCAGCAGTAGTAAAAAAGCGGCAAAGAAAACAGCCACCATCAGGAAGAGAGCGATATAGCCATAATTTTCCAGCAACTATCGGCTCCTTTGGGTCAGATGGTTAGAACGAAAGAATGAAGTAGTATATCATTTTTGCTTTTCGTCGACAACCGGCTGTATTGACAAGGAGGCATTTTTTGACTAGACTTCAATCCATAGATACAGGAGGTGAGTAATGAAGCTAGTGGTGATTGGAATCGGTCAGTGCGGCGGTCGTATCGCCGATGAGTTTGCCCGGCTCAATAAAAGAGCACACAGCCGCCGGGGCATCGAAATAATCGTCGACACTTTTGCCGTAAACACGGACTCCGCCGACCTGTCTGGCTTGCTTACTATTCATCCTGACTACCAGCACCGAATACTCATCGGAGCCGGTGCGACCCATGGTCACGGTGTTGCCAAGATGAGCGAAGTCGGCGCCCAGCTGGCCAAAGAAGATGGTGATAAAATCCTGGACGCCGTAAGAGTGCCGAAACAGCTTTTCGAGGCCGATGCCTTTCTGCTGGTGGCCGGTGCTGCCGGCGGCACCGGTTCCGGAGCCACCCCGGTGATGGCCAAGATGCTCAAGGAGCGTTTCGATAAACCGGTTTACGCCGTCATCGTGCTTCCCTTTGAACACGAGGAGATGAACGAAGAAAGAGCCCTTTTTAACACTGCCGTATGCCTCAAATCCATCTACTCAATAGCTGATGCGGTTATCCTGATTGACAACCAGCGGTATGTCAGAAAGGACTTCTCGTTGCAAAACAACATCGCCGAAATTAACCGGTCGATAGTCGAACCCTTCTTTAACCTGCTCTGCGCCGGTGAGGAGAAGAAGCCAAAGCACATCGGCGCCAGAATGCTCGACGCCGGCGATATAATGCAGACCCTGTACGGCTGGACAGTAATCGGCTACGGGAAATCTTTGCTACCATTGATAACCCTGCCGGTAGACTTTTCCCGCAACTACCGCAAGAGGAGCACCAGGACCAACAAGGGTATCGAGGCTATGGATGAAGCCTTAAGCGAGCTGTCCGTCAGCTGCAATACCAGCGAGGCTTACCGCGCCCTCTACCTGCTATCAGCGCCGGCAAAGGAAATGAACATGGACCTGATCAAAGAACTGGGCGACCACCTCAAGGGGGTGGCCCCTCAGGCAGTGCTCAGGGGCGGCGATTACCCGCGGGAGAAAGGGGCAATGGACATAACCATTATCCTGTCGGAGTTCTGCGACATGGAGAAGGTCAAGGAATTCTACAGTAAATCAGCCAGCCTGGCCAAACAATACGGTGAGAGACAGAAAACCAAAACCAGCAAGGGCGAGCTAACCAAAGAGGCCGGCAAGGACGTGCCATCTCTGCTCTAGGCGACGGGCCTGCTTGGCTGGCATACCAGACAGAGCAAGTTGACTATGGCTGGATTATATATCGGCACCTCAGGCTGGTCATATCCCAAAGGCCGGGGTACCTGGAACGGCTATTTCTATCCCCGCGGTAACACCGACGAGCTTGGCTACTACAGCCGGTTCTTCAATTCAGTTGAGATAAACAGCTCCTTCTACCGCCCTCCGAACCCGGAATATGTCCATCGCTGGTGCCGCAAGGTCCCCGATGGTTTCCTCTTTACCGCCAAGCTGTGGCAGAAGTTCACCCATCCCGGAATGTTCCAGCGGGCCACCGGCACCGAGGCCGTCATCTCGCAAAGCGACGTTGATCTGTTCAAGGGCAGCCTTGAGCCCTTGGTACAAAGCGGCAAACTGGGAGCACTGCTGGCCCAGTTCCCACCTGGATTTACGAATAATAGCTACGGGCGGCAAATCCTCAGGGCAGTTATCAATACTTTCGCCGCCTACAGGCTGGCCGTTGAACTGAGACATAAAAGCTGGAGCGATGACCCGGGCACGGCTGGACTACTCTCAGAAGGCAACGCCGCCTGGGTGCAGATTGATGAGCCCAGATTTAAATCCTCGATAGCCAGTGAGCTGCCGCTGACCTCGGATATGGCCTACTTCCGCTTCCACGGCCGCAATGCCGCCGACTGGTGGAGCGGGGACAGTGAAAGCCGCTATCGCTATTTTTACTCCCCGGAGGAGATGCAGGAGCTGGCAAAAAGGGTAGCCATGGCCGGCCAGCAGGCCCGCCTTACCTTTGCCTTCTTCAACAACCACTGGCAGGGTTATGCCCCCCGCAATGCCACCGGCATGATGCAAATACTGGAGCTACCGGTTGGGGAAACGGCGGCGCCCATACCCGGGCCAGATTCGTTGACACAGCCGCCGCCACGTGGTATATTACCCGGGATAGACCAAACATAGCACCTTAACTAAAGTTATATAGCCCTCCGAGTTGGCCACGCCTACGGGCTCTTGCCTAGGGACGTCAACCGTTTAAGGTGCCAGGGGAAACCTTTGTGCCGCCCGTGTTTGGAAAGGAGGCCTCAGCGGTTTTTGTTGTCCCTTATTTAATGCCTCCTCGGAGAGGCTTTTTGTTTATAGCCACCGGCCGATTTAAACTCAGGATAAATGTATGACCAGCCTTATTGATTCTTTTCACCGTCAAATCGACTACATGCGCATCTCGGTCACCGACCGCTGTAATCTAAGCTGCATCTATTGTGCAGCCAACTCGATGCCCCGGCTGTCCCATTATGATGTCCTCCGCTATGAAGAGATCCGCCAGATCGTCCAGGCAGCCGCCGGGCTGGGTGTTAAGCGAATCCGCCTCACCGGTGGTGAGCCCCTGGTCCGCCCGGAGCTGAGCAAGCTGGTCGAGCTGCTTTCCCGGGTTGAGGGTATCGATGAAATCTCGCTGACCACCAACGCTATCCTCCTCGGCAAATACACCGCCGAGCTCAAAGCAGCCGGCCTGAAACGGGTCAACATCAGCCTGGATACCTTCAAAGCAGCCAAGTTCCAGCGCATTACCGGCCACGATAAGCTCGGTGATGTCCTGGAGGGAATTACCGCCGCCCGCAAAGTGGGGCTAGATCCGGTAAAGATAAACACGGTGGTCATCAAGGGCTTAAACGACGATGAACTTCTGGACTTTGCCCGGGCCAGCATGAGTGACGGCTGGCACGTTCGTTTTATCGAGCAAATGCCCCTGACGACGGGCCTCAAAGATAATGGATTGGTACCGGTTAAGGATATCATAGCCAGCATCAACAACTCCCTGGGCCAGCTGGAGCCATGCCGAACAGCTTCCGGCAATGGGCCGGCCAAGTACTACCGCCTGCCGGGTGCCGAAGGCACTATCGGCTTCATCGGGCCGCTAACCGATTGCTTCTGCTCCGGGTGCAACCGCTTCCGCCTCACCGCCGACGGCAGACTGCGGCCCTGCCTGCTGGAGGATGTTGAGATAGACCTGAAAAGTCCGCTGCGCAACGGCGCCACGACAGCAGATATAGAGAAGCTGATGCAACAGGCCGCCGCCCTCAAGCAGGAAAGACACCGGTTAAGCGAGGATTTTTCCCTGGGTAAACGGCAGATGTGGCAGATAGGGGGCTAAAGACAGATATGGAAGAACTGACCCACCTAAATGCCCGCGGCGAGGCCCGGATGGTAGATGTCAGCCAGAAAGGTGATACGGTACGCCAAGCGACCGCCACCTCTGGCGTCCGCATGAAACCGGCCACCCTGGACAAAATCAAAAAGCAGAGCCTGAAAAAGGGTGACGTCCTGGCAACGGCACGGGTGGCCGGCATTATGGCCGCCAAGAAGACGCCGGAGCTAATCCCCCTGTGTCACCCGATACTGCTGGACAACGTCACCGTTGACTTTGAGCTGATTGACCCTGATTTCATCAGGATAACGGCTTCAGCCACCAGCAGCGGCAAGACGGGCGTCGAGATGGAGGCCCTGGTCGCCGCCTCGGCCAGCGCCCTGACCATCTACGATATGTGCAAGGCCGTTGACCGTGGCATGACCATCGAAAACACCTGCCTGGAAAGCAAGCAGGGTGGCAAGAGCGGCAGCTATAAAAGAGGAGAGGACAAGTAACAACATGGCCAGTGTCATCGCCGTCTGTACCAGCCGGAAAAAGGGAATAAAAAAGCAGGACGTCACCGAAGCCACTCTCAAAGAGGATTACGGCATTATCGATGATGCCCACGCCGGGGCCGACGGCCACCGCCAGGTGAGCCTGCTGGCTATGACCAGCATCGACAAGATGCGCCGGATGGGCGCCGATGTCGGGCCCGGTGACTTTGCCGAGAACCTGACCGTGGAAGGCATTGAGCTTTTCACCCTGCCCATCGGTACGCTGCTCAGCGTGGGGCCTGACGTTACCCTGGAGGTAACCCAGATCGGCAAGGAATGCCACGACCGCTGTGCCATCTTCAAACAGCTAGGTACCTGTGTCATGCCGCTTGAGGGAATATTCACCAGGGTGCTAAAGGGTGGTCGGGTCAGGGCCGGTGACAAACTGATGGTATCTAGAAAAGAATAACCGTAACCGGCTCACCCTTCTCCAGTATATCAATATTTTCCGGTATTATAATATAGCCATCTGCCCTGGCAATGCCGGTTATAGCCCCGGACTCTTTGAACAAAGGCATTGCCTTATCACCTTCCATCTGCACCGGCAGGAACTGCCTGCGGCCAACACTCCCCGAAACCCTCTCTCCAAGACTGGCGGAAATAACAACACCTCTCTTCGATGGCAGGTGAGCCATCTTCCTCAGCGCCGGCAATAACAGCAGGTAGGCATTAATCAGGCAGGAGGTAGGGTAGCCAGGCATACCCAGAAACGGCTTGCCCCGCACCAGGGCGAACATGGTCGGCTTGCCCGGCTTTACCTGAATGCCGTGGAAAAGAACCTCCCCCTCCTCCTTTAGAATGCCGAACAGCAGGTCCTTCTCACCTACCGATGAGCCACCGGTAAAGACTACCAGATCGGCGGCTGAGGCGGCGGCCACAGCATCTCTCAGTTCCTTTTGGGTATCGCCAACTATGCCAAACCGTAGCGCAACGCCGCCATTTTCACTGACCACAGCGCTGATTGTATAGGAGTTGATGTCATATACCTGCCCCGGTTTCAGCTTCTTGCTGTTCTCGGCTATCTCTTCACCGGTGGGGATAACAGCCACCCCGGGCCTGTGGTACACCGGGACACGCCTCATTCCCTGCGAGGCCAGCACTCCCACCTTGCCCGGGTCCAGCACCTGCCCCTCGCTAAGCACCGTCTCCCCTTTTTTGATGTCCTCACCAGCTCTGGCCAAGTTAGCCCCGGGATAGACCGGTTTTAACACCTTTATGTGGTCAGCCTCGCGGCTGACGTCCTCAATCATGACCACAGCATCGGCACCGGCTGGCATTACGGCGCCGGTGGCAATCTGGATGCATTCCCCGTGGGCCACCCGGCTCTGCGGTTTTTCCCCGGCGTAGATAACATCAACCACACCAAGCATCCTGGGGCTCCCCCTTGAAGTGCCGAAGGTATCCCTGGCCTTGACGGCATAACCGTCCATCGCCGCCCGGTCAAAGGGGGGATTACTCCGTACAGCGACTACATCCTCAGCCAGGACCCTGCCGAGACAGGCATCAAGGCCAAGTTTCTCTATACGCCCGATGGGAGTGATGTGGTCATCAATTATTCTAAGTGCTTCATCAAAGGGGAGCAGGGTGCCAAAGGGCTTCATCTGGCAGCTTCCCTCACCATGTGCCCGACTTCGGGCAGGATAATCTTGTCCATGGCCAGTCTGACAGCCGCCAATGAACCGGGAAGACAGATGACAACCTTCCCCCGGGCCACGCCAGCCAGCGCCCGGCTCATGATACTGGCAGTGCCGATTTCCTGATAGGTCAGATAGCGAAACAGCTCACCAAAGCCGTCCAGCCTTTTCTCCAGAATTGGTAACACCGACTCTATGGTAATGTCCATTCGGCTTGCTCCGGTGCCACCGCTGGTAATGATTACCTGAAGACCTTCCTCGTTGAGGAGGTCTTCCAGCCTGCCGCCGATTAAGCCGGCATCGTTTTTCAGGACATCATATTCAACCACCTGATGGCCATTCTCCCTGAGCGTCTGCATTATCAGCCTGCCAGACTCATCGGTCTTCTCGGTTCTGGTGTCGGAGATGACGACCACGGCGCAGTTTACTATCCTGGGCGCCAGTTTCTTATGCTCCACGTGTCCCATCCTGGTTGCCTCACAATCTCTGCCGGGGTAGAATGACTCCTTTATTATACCCTCCACCAGCCATTCGGGCAACAGAGTGGTACAGCAGAACGGCGTTACTTCCCGCAGCCTAAAACCTCAAGCTAACTTTTTTATTTCCTTATCGTTATACTCATTACAGACAAACTGCCCCAGGCATCGGAGGTAATCCATGACAACCAAAGGCCTCAGAACACTGGTAATTATCCTCGTTTTTGCCCTGCTGGCCTCAATAATACCCGCTTGCCAGCCGGTTTTCGCCGCCGAAAGCTACCTGGCGGTAGTCTCCAGGGTGCTGCACAGCGGCGGCTCGGAATCCATCTCTCTTGCCCTGTTCAAGGGAGATAATCTGGTTCCGGGCGAAGTCGAGGTGACCCTGCTGAAAGAAGGACGGGAAGTCCTTAAGGTCAAAGAATATGTAGACGGCAAAGGAACGGTAAGGCTTGATATCCCGGATATAGAAGAGGGCGATTATGAAATCAGGGTCAAGGGCAACGGCTTTGAGGACATGGCATCGGTGAAGGTTGAGCGGAGCTTTCTGATTTTTCTGGAGACGGACAAGCCCATCTACAAGCCGGGGCAGACGATACACATGAGGGTATTCACCCTGAACCCGGAGCTTAGACCGGAAAGCGAGCCGGTAACCGTGGAAGTGCTGGATGCCAAGGGCATCAAGATATTCCGCAGCGAGCTATCAAGCGATGAATACGGCATGGCCAGCCTGGATTTACCCCTTTCCCCGGAGCCCAATCTGGGGGTATGGAAGATAAACGCCGCCACCGGCAAGGCCGAGAGCCAGCTGGATGTCAGGGTGGAGGAATATGTGCTGCCCAAATACGAGGTCAAGGCGGAGCTGCCCCGCGAATGGTTCCTGGTAGGCGAAGCCATAACGGGCACCGTCTCGGCGGAGTACAGCTTCGGCAAAGCGGTCAAGGGTGAGCTGGAGATAATCGCTTCAAAGTATGTCGGTGATTGGGAAGAGTATGCCACCTTCACCACCGATATTGACGGCCAGGCCGAATTTGAACTGCCGGCGGCAGGCTATGTCGCCGGAGTGCCCGGCGCCGGCGGTCAGGGCAATGTCATGCTGGACATCACCGTCAGGGAGATGGCTACCGGCTATGAGGAAAAGATAAACAAGCTGCTCACCATCGCCGAAACACCGCATAATCTCCAGATAATCGCCGAGGGCCTGGCCTTCAAGCCCGGCCTGCCCTTCAGCTTTCTGATTATCAGCGAAACGCCGGATAACCAGCCGGTGGATACCACGGTAGCGGTGACAGTGACCTACCTCGATAACGAATACCGGGAGATAAACAGCCAAGAGAAAGAGATTGACACCACCAGGGGCAAGGCCATAGTTGAATTAACCCCACCCCGGGATAGCGTCGCCCTGATTATCGAAGCCTTTGAGCTTACACCGAAATCCTCGGCGGAACCCGCCCGGGCTTCCAAGGTATTGCAGGCGTCTTACTCGCCATCGGGTAGCTTTATCCACGTCGAGCAGATAAGCGACGGCATCCCCCGGACAGGGGAGGATGTTATCTTCAACGTCTATTCCACCAGGGGAAGAAACTTCTACTACGAGGTTGTCTCCGGTGGCACGGTTGTCTTCAGCGACTTCACCAGGAGCAGCCGAATCCCCTTCCCGGTAACGCCGCAGATGGCACCCACCTCCAGACTGCTGGTATACCAGATCCTGCCCAACAGCGAGGTAGCCGCCGACTACATACCCTTCAAGGTCGAGGCTAAATACCCGCACAGCATCAAGGTGGAGTTCAACCAGGACGAAGCCAGACCGGGCGATGACATAAATATCAATATCGAAACCGAGGGCGAGGCCAGGGTCGGCATCGTCGCCGTGGACAAGTCGGTCTTCATCCTGGCAGAGAACCGGCTCAACCTGCAGCAGGTCTTCGACGAGCTGGAGAGGCTCTACATGCAGCCCCAGGTGGAGATACACGAGGTCTCCATCTACCCGGCGATAACCACCAGGGGGGCACAGGATGTCTTCACCGATGCCGGCGTGGTTGTCCTCAGCAACAACAAGGTCCCGGAAGGCAAGGATTACCAGTGGCAGGGGCAGGTAGACTTCTGGGAGGGAGTATGGAAGTTCTTTAATGGCGGCAAAGCAGTAATGGAAAGGGACGGGCTAGTAGTGCCTATGCTGGCGCCGGATATAACGGTAACTCAAGCCAGCCAGGCAGCCGATAGCTCCGGCCTGGCCGAGGTGGAGCGGATAAGGCAGTTCTTCCCGGAGACATGGCTGTGGGAAGAGGTAACCGTTGGCCCCAGCGGCCAGATATCAATACCGGTACAGGTCCCCGATACCATCACCACCTGGATGCTGCGCGCCGTGGCCATCTCCATGGAGAATGGCCTGGGCATCGCCGAGGACGAACTCCGCGCCTTCCAGCCCTTCTTCCTCAAGGTCGACCTGCCCTACTCGGCGATAAGGGGGGAGGAGTTCCCGGTTAAGATAGCCGTCTATAACTATCTCGACCAGCCTCAGAGCGTGCTGGTACAGATAGAGGAAGCCGGCTGGTTTGAGCTGCTTGATGAGCCGCAAAAGACGGTGGAGATAGCCGCCGGCGATGTCGGCAGCGTCCAGTTCAATATCAGTCTCAAGGGGCTGGGCTTTAATGATATAAAACTGACCGCCCAGAGCACAGAGGCGGCCGACGCCGTAGTAAAAACGCTCCTAGTCCAGCCGGAAGGCGTCCCCAGGGAGTTCGTTGATAACCTGATTCTCTCTGCGGGCAGCACCAAGACGGTGGACACCAGCATACCGGACATAGCCGTCCCCGATTCCGGCCGGGTTTACATCGCCGTTACTTCCAGCTACCTGACGCAGACTATCGACGGCCTGGAAGAGCTAATCAAGATGCCCTTTGGCTGCGGCGAGCAGAACATGCTCCTCTTCGCCCCCGATGTCTTTATCACCAGGTACCTCGAAGAGAGCGGCCAGCTAAAGCCGGAGATAATGGCCAAAGCAGAGAAATTGATAATCACCGGCTACCAGCGGGAACTGACCTACCGCCGCAGCGATGGCAGCTTCTCCGCCTTCGGTGAGAGCGATGACATCGGCAGCCTGTGGCTGACCGCCTTTGTCCTCAAGTCCTTCGCCCAGGCCGAGGACATCATCTATATTGACCAGTCCGTCCTATCCGGGGCAGCCGCCTGGATAACCTCCCACCAGAACACAGACGGCTCCTTTGAGGCCATCGGTTTTGTCCATCATCAGGAGATGATGGGCGGCGTTAGCGGTAAAAACGCCCTGACCGCCTATGTCGCCACCGCCCTTTTAGAGGCCGGAGAGAATTCCGGCGCAGCCAAAGCGACCAGCTATCTTGAGAAAGAGCTGGGCGACATGGAAGACCCGTACACCGTTGCCATCACCGCCTATGCCCTGGAACTGGCCGGTAGCGATAAGGCCGACGACGCCTACCAGAAACTGATGGCACTGGCACAGGAGGATGAAAACGGCCTGCACTGGGGTGGCGGTGAGATTATCCTGCCGACATACCCGGAACAGCATATCCAGAGCGCCAGCATAGAGACCACCGCCTACGCCACCCTGGCGCTGATAAAGCACGGCGATGCCTTTAACGCCTCAAGGGCGGCCAAGTGGCTGGTTTCACAGCGAAACGCCTACGGCGGCTACGGCTCCACCCAGGATACGGTGGTTGCTCTTCAGGCACTCACCGAGTATTCAACAGACGCCCGCGCCGATGTCGACCTGACGGTTAAAATCACCGCACCGGGGTTTGAAAAAGAGCTAAGGGTAACTCAAGAGAACTTTGATGTCCTTCAGATAGTAGCGGTGCCGATTAACCAGCAGGTTGAGATAACAGCCACCGGCCAGGGCGAGGCTATCGGCCAGGTGGTCAGGCGCTTCAACCTGCCCCGGGCAGAGACCGAGCAGCAGATTATGAACATAACCGTTGACTACGACACCACGCAGGTCGAGGTAAACGACCTGGTCAACGTCTCTGTATCTGTCGAGTTCAATCCGCCGGAACCGATGGAAGCCGGCATGGTCGTTCTTGATATCTCGGTTCCCACCGGATTTGCACCGGTCACCGAAACACTTGACCTGTTACTGGAACAGGAGGCCAGAATCAAGCGCTATGAAATCGCCGGCCGTAAGGTCATCTTCTACATCGAGAACATGTTGGCCGGAGATAAAATATCCTTCGGCTTCCAGGTTGTCGCCCTGCATCCGGTTAAGGCCAAGGCAGTAAGCTCCCAGGCCTACTCCTACTACAAGCCGGAGTTAAAGGGCGAAACCCTGGGCCAGGAAATCACCGTGAGCTAGGTTCAGGCAAGGTAATCATAGGGGGGCGGCTTGGCCGCCCCCCTATGATTACCTCTTTACAGCCACCCGTTTTTGAACTAGAATGGCTTAGCCACAAGCGGGAGTAGCTCAGTGGTAGAGCATCTGCTTCCCAAGCAGAGGGTCGCGAGTTCGAACCTCGTCTCCCGCTCCAGGATAGGCAAGATTTCGCCCGGTTTTTAACGTGCCCCTTTTTATTCTGTAGTTTTGCCTAACTGTTTACCATCTTCTTTTCTGATAATCCGCCATTTGATTACGAATCAGTATAAAAGGTAGATACGGTGCTTTTCGGCCGATTCTTCCAGCAGCTTCTATCAGAAGGGATATATCGGCCGGTGACTACAGGTGATACCTATAAAATTATTATATAATATCTATAAAAATACTTGACATCTGATGTTCTTGCTGCTATTTTAAGCATTGTGATGGGTAATAAGTTCTCATCGGCGTTGCCGGTATCCCCAAAAACTGGTTTTGGTCCATACTTAGCCACTGGTTATTGGGGCGTCCTTGGGCGTGAATGGCCCCCCTGGCTTGGCGGCCTGCTCCTTGGTCTTTTGAACTTCGGCTTATTCGCTTTTGCCGCTCCCTGGTTTATCTATGGAGGATTTCTTAACTGGGGTTCGTGGATTATCAAATCAGTGGGTATTACGCCTGTATCAGACCCCGTAGCTCCATGGCTGAATTCGGGATCGGTTCAAGACTTTGCTATTTTCTTCGGCGCCTTTATTGCCATTCTAATGGCCAGCAACTTCCGTTTCCGAATGCCCCAGCGCAAGATTCGGCTATTGGAGGGGTTTGCCGGCGGTGTGCTAATGGGGACTGGGGCAATGCTGGCTCCCGGCTGAAATATCGGTGGATTTTTCTCCGCCGTGAGCGGATTATCGCTAAGTGGATTTGTTATCTTCTTTGGATTGGCAGGAGGAGCCTTTACAGGAGTACTTTTTGCCAAATGGCGGCTCAAGCGTGAAGTTAAATCTGGTCTTGCTGATATGTATGAGCGTAAGCCCGGTGACATCATTGTTGCGGCCAAACCACGCTCTCGCTGGCGCCAACCCATCATCGCGTTAGTAGCAATACTAATTGCTCTGGTCGCCGTAGAACTCTTTGTAACTCAGGGCCACACGAACATAGGCATCTATGGACTGTTTGGGCTTGCCTTTGGTTTCGTACTTCAAAAGTCCGGATTCTGCATGACGGCCTCCTTCCGTGACTTGTTCACAACCGGCGGTGGTCGGCTGGCTCGTGGTTCGATTGTCGCCATTGCCGTTGCCATGTTAGGATTTTCTATTCTGGTAGCCACAGGCGCCCGGGAACCATTTGTGCTCCCTGTTGGCTGGCATACCTTGGTTGGAGGTTTCCTCTTTGGCTTGGGAATGGTATTAGCTGGCGGATGTGCCACGGGTACTCTCTTTAGAGTGGGGGAAGGTAACATCCAGTTTATGTTTGCCCTGTTGGGTGCGGTACTGAGTGCTCCACTTTTCCTGGTCCTCTTAAATAAAGTAGAGTTTGCAATGGGTAAACCTATTTGGCTGGTAGATTACGTGGGATGGCAAGGTGCCCTTCTGTTGGGCTTTGCCTTCCTCGGAATTTGGTTTCTTATAGTTCAGTGGAATGAAATGCGTATGAGGAGCAAGTAAGATGACTACTAAAGCAACGGCAGTATTAGATTTGAGAGGCGAGGCTTGCCCATACCCGGCACTCTACGCCAAGGCACGGCTGAAGCGTATGGCCAAAGGAGAAATCCTTGAAGTTGTGGCAGACGGGATGTGTACAATTGAGGGACTCCCGGATGCCATTGCGCAAGCAGGCCACAAGCTAGTCGGAGTGGAGCCTCTGGATAACGGCATTTATCGGTTTTCTATCGAGGTTTTGCATTAGTTATACCAATCTCTCATGCCAGGTGGCACCAAAAATGAGGGTACCCCGGGTATAGTATCTTACAAACCTGCTGACACAAGTTAGCATTACCTTATTTCAGTTGATAATACTGAGAGGTGATGCTAGAGTAGTACCTACGAGAGGTAAATATAATGGCAGAGACGACAAATGATCCGGCATCCTCATCAACCACGGGCAAGACAGAACCGACCAGGGGGATAGTGCTGTTTATCGCCTCCGACATCCTGGGTCGTGGTGACGACAGTTCACTGGGCTCCCTTCTTCTGCAGAAATTCCTTCATGTCACTGCCAGTCTGATTGCCAAGCCAGAAACCGTCATATTGATGAATAACGGAGTGAAGCTGGCAACCGAGGGGTCGGCGGTTCTCGGCGAGCTACAGACTCTGGAAAGTCAGGGGATTGAAATTGTGTCCTGCGGTACATGTCTTCAGCGTTTTCAACTGATGGATAAGGTCAGGGTGGGCCAGAAATCTGATATGCACACCATGGCCAATATCATCTTCAGGGCAGAAAAGGTGGTTACACTATAATCGACAAGGTGTAACCAGTTATCTCTGTCCTTTCATCTATTCATCCATTTGCTAACATTATCTTTCCCTTTTTCACTTTCACAACTAACGCCCAGCAGCCCGTCAAAATGTTCAGCCGCCTCATCCTGTAAGCCAGGTAATACTCGCGGGTATATATCCAGAGTTTTACCGGTATTCGCACCAAGACTCTCTGTGGATTTTGCTATAGTTTTGCGCAGGCGTAATGAGCAGAATCCGGGCTGGTGCGGTACTACTTATGGGGGCAGGGCATCCCCCGAGAACAACTGCCTCATGTCTTTGAACGATTCTACCAGGGAGCCGATGATAAAACTGGCAGTGGGCTTGGCTTGGCTATCACTCGTGAGATCGTGCGGGCTCATGGTGGTGATGTCAGCGTTGTAAGCACCGTGGGTATGGGCACCAGGTTCATCATCAGCTTGCCAACCGTAACCCGGTCTCAATTGCGATAGAGCAGCCTTAATTCATTCTCCTACCTGTCCTACTCTCGGTTGATCTAAAAGATGCTGGATCCGAACCCTCGACGTCTTGCTTGGGAAGCACCTGGTTCGCCTTTGCAGACTACGCAATGGGATTAAATACCCCCGATCTACCAGTGCTCATAACGTACCAGCTCATCTATAGACTTGCGGCTTTTATGCCTGTGGCCAGGCTGGTCATCGGGATAGCCGAGTGGTGTAAAGGCAATCGGCTCTACGTCGTTGGGCAGTCTCAGTATTTTTTGTGCTTCCTCCGGGTTAAATGCCCCAATCCAGCAAGTACCAAGGCCCAGTTCGGTGGCAGCCAGTATCAAGTGATCCATAGCAATAGTTACATCTACATGGCAGTAGTTCATACCGTCCTGGCGAGCCCAACTCTGAGAGGGAACGGCACAGGCGCATATTACTATAGGTGCCTGCGTAAACCACGGTTCACCGTAGACACACCTTAATTCCTCTTCCTTGCCCTTAGTATGAATCACGATGAAGCGGAAGGGCTGCAAGTTGCATGCAGTGGGCGCCACACGGGCTGCCTCTAATACAGCCTGCAGCTTTTCATTTTCGACAGGTACGGATTTATAAGACCTGACGCTGTATCGCTGCCTGGCAAGCTCTAAAAACTCCATAATTCCCTCCA
>DAOWDO010000017.1 GCA_030638985.1 Dehalococcoidia bacterium
ATGTCCTGCTGGCCCGCCAGGTAGAAGTCCCTTCCATGATGGTCGCCCTCAACAAAGTGGATATGATGGACGACGAAGAGCTACTGGAGCTGGTTGAAATTGAGGTCAGAGAACTTCTTAGCAAATACAACTTCCCCGGTGATGATGTGCCTGTAATCAGGGTGAGTGCCCTCAAGGCACTGGAATGCGGCTGCGGTAAGGAAGAGTGCCAGTGGTGTGGCCCCATTCTCAAATTAACGGAGGAGGTTGACCGCTACATCCCCATCCCACCACGCCCCAAGGACCAGCCTTTCCTGATGTCGATAGAAGATGTTTTCAGTATTAAGGGCCGCGGTACCGTGCCCACCGGAAGAGTTGAGAGGGGAGTCATCCATCCTGGAGATGAAGTCGAGGTTGTTGGCCTGCACCACGAGCCGCACAAGGTAGTCGCCACCAGCCTGGAAATGTTCCACAAGACGCTGGATGAAGCAGAGCCGGGCGATGCCGTAGGAGTGCTGCTGAGAGGCATTGAGCGAGTGGACATTGAGCGCGGCCAGGTACTGGCGGCGCCAGGCACCATCAAACCACACACCTACGCCGAAGCCGAGGTCTATGTGCTGACCAAAGAGGAAGGCGGCAGACATACCCCGTTCTTTAACGGCTATAAGCCCCAGTTTTACATCAGGACCACGGACATTACCGGCAGTATCGAACTGCCCGAAGGCGTCGAGATGGTAATGCCCGGTGACAACACCAAAATGAAGGTAAAACTTCTCTACCCGGTGGCCCTGGAGAAAGGCTTGCGCTTTGCTATCAGGGAAGGGGGCCGGACTGTAGGCGCTGGAGCCTTTACCAAAATACTAGAATAATATGGCTAAGAAAACTGAAGCCAGAATCATAATTCACCTTGCCTGCACAGAGTGTAAGGAAAGAACATACACTACTGCTAAAAACAGAAGGAACGACCCCCATCGTTTAGAGCTTAAAAAATACTGTCCCCGTTGTCGTGCTCATACACTCCACCGGGAGGTAAAATAGTACGACCCTTCGGGATTTTAAAAGGACCTCACATGGCCAATGCGGTTTCGAAAAAGAATTCCAGATTCAGCTACCTCAGCGGCATTATCGCCGAGCTTAGGAAGGTTGTCTGGCTCTCCAGGCAGGAGGCGACCTATCTGACTGCCCTGGTGCTGGTGGTTGCCGTCACCGTGGGTGCTATTCTGGGAGCTATTGATTGGGGCTTCTCCCAGATTGTTGATAAACTGTTTCTTGGTGGTTAGCAGCTTTGAGTGATGTCACCGTAGCCGAAAATGAAATAAACTGGTTCGTTGTTCATACTTACTCCGGATACGAGGAGCGAGTAAGAAAAAACCTGGAGCAGCGCATCAAATCGATGGACGCCGGTGAAGACATATTTCAGGTGGTTATCCCCACTGAAGATGAAATCGAAGTCAAGAACGGTCAAAGGCGTACCGTAACCAAGAAGATACTGCCCGGCTATATCCTGGTCCAGATGAAAATGAGTGACCAGAGCTGGGGTATAGTACGCAATACTCCGGGCGTTACCGGTTTCGTCAGCAGCGGCAACAAGCCAACGCCACTGGACAAGGATGAGGTTGACCGTATCATGAAGCAGATGGAGGCGGAAGCACCCCGGGTTAAGGTCGGCTTCCGCCAGGGGCAGAGTATCCGGGTTATTGATGGCCCTTTTATCGACTTTATCGGAACCGTCGATGAGATAGACAGCGAGAAGGGCAAGGTAAAAGTGCTCCTTTCCCTTTTCGGCCGCGAAACACCGGTGGAGCTTGACTTCTTGCAGGTGGAGAAGTTGTAAACAGGGAGAGTATTGGTGGCCAAAAAGATTAAGGCAATAATTAAACTGCAGATTTCAGCCGGACAAGCCAATCCGGCACCACCGGTAGGCCCGGCTCTGGGCCAGCACGGGGTTAATATAATGGCCTTCTGCAAGGAGTACAACGAGCGCACCGCCAAGCAGTCCGGGTCTATCATCCCGGTGGAGATAACCGTCTACGCCGACCGGTCCTTCACCTTCATTACCAAGACGCCACCAACCACAGATTTATTGAAGAAGGCGTTGTCCATAGAAAAGGGTTCCGGCACCGCCGGGCATGAAGAACCTGTGGTGCTTCCCCGCGAAAAACTGCGTGAAATTGCCGAGCTCAAAGCCAAAGATTTAAATGCCAACGATATAGAGAGCGCCGAGCGAATAGTCGCCGGTACCGCCAGAAGTATGGGGATTAAGACAGGCTAAATATGGTAAGTCGCAGCAAGAGATATCAGCAAGCAGCCAGTCTGCTTGACCGTGCCCAGGAGTACTCTCCCGGGGAAGCTATTGAGCTGGCCAAGAAGATGACTCACACCAAATTTGACGAGACCGTTGAACTTCACCTGAAAATGGGCGTTGACCCCAGAAACGCCAGCCAGCAGGTGCGCGGGGTTGCTCTGCTGCCCCACGGTCTGGGAAAACAGGTGCGTGTCCTGGTCTTCGCTCAGGGTGAAGCTGAGAAAATCGCCCAAACGGCCGGAGCAGATGTCGTTGGCAATGATGAAATTGTCAAGAAGATAGAAGACGGCTGGCTGGAATTTGATACCGCCATCGCCACCCCCGAAATGATGAGCAAGGTGGGCAAACTGGGTAAAATCCTGGGCCGCCGCGGGCTTATGCCCAATCCCAAATCAGGAACCGTTGTTACCGCCGAAGACCTGCCCCGGGTTATCGCTGATGCCCGCAAGGGCCGTGCTGAATTCAAACTGGATAGAACAGCCATAATCCACATGCCACTGGGCAAAATCAGCTTCGAAGCCGATATGCTGCTGGGCAACCTGACGGTGGTGATAGAGGCAATACTTAAGGCCAAACCCAGTGGTGCCAAGGGGCAATACATCAAGAGTGCTTATCTTACCAGCACTATGGGCCCAGGTATCAGGCTTGACCTAAAGGCAATCATGTCCTTAGGCACCGCTTGATACAGGAGTATTTTTAATAATTTTAAGTCTTTTATCCAGAGACAGCGGGTGCCGATTACGGCTTAATAGAGTGCCTGCCGAGGATGACAACCAAAACCAGGTGGTTGGTGTAAGTCCTTGTGCTTGCAGGCACGGGGACTTTTTAATTGGGAGGTGAAAAATATGGCCAGGGAAGAAAAGGTGCGCCTCGTTGACCAGTTGAGCGAAGCTATAAAAAATTGCGATACCGGTATCCTGACCGACTACCAGAGGCTATCAGCCGCCGAAATGACAATATTGCGCCGCAAGCTGAGACAGTCCGGTATAGACTACCGGGTGGTCAAGAATACGCTTGCCCGCCTTGCCGCTAAGCAGGCAGGCAGAGACTTCCTTTTAAGCTCATTTACCGGGCCGGTAGCCATCGCCTTCGGCTACGATGAAACGGCCGAGCCCGCCAAAGTCATAACCGGTTATATCCAAAGCTCAAACTCAGCCCTATCGATAAAAGGCGGCTTTTTAGCCGACCGATTGCTTACCATGGATGAGGTGAAGACCCTGGCCAGGATACCGCCACGTGAGGTGCTACTATCCCAGGTCTTGGCCGGGATGCAAGGCCCCCAGGTGGCCCTGCTCTACTGTCTTACCTATCCATTAAGGCAGCTTTCCGGATTATTACAGGCTAGAATCAAACAACTGGAGGAGAAATAAATGACAGACAAGGAAACCATCGAAGAGACCACCAAAGAGGAAGCCAAACCAGCAACCAAGAAGACGACCAGGGAGACCAAGAAGGCCGGCGCCACTAAGGACATCATCGAAGCCATCAAGAACATGACCGTGCTTGAGCTGTCGGAACTGGTCAAGACCCTGGAAGATGAGCTGGGCGTTACCGCGGCGGCTCCGGTAGCTGCAGCGGCAGCACCGGCGGCAGCACCGGCAGCAGATGAGGAGGAGAAGACCGAATTCAATGTCATCCTCAAAGGGATCGGTGACAATAAGATTAACGTCATCCGGGCGGTGCGCGAGCTGACAACCCTCGGCCTCAAGGAATCCAAGGATTTGGTTGAAGCTGCCCCCAAGCCGGTGAAGGAAGGGGTCAGCAAGGATGAGGCGGCAGCGGCTAAAGCCAGGCTGGAAGCAGCCGGAGCCACCGCTGAAATAACCTAGCCGGCCTTGAAAACCGGCCCCATAACCGGTATAGTATCGGCAGCTGACACTCCGGGCGGAGCCGATTCGTTATGACCGATATCTGGATAATGCTGGGGTTGGGCGCACTGTTTGTCGTCCTGGGGCTTGGTGCCTTTTTCTGGGGCAAAGATGAGGAAAAGAGCTACTATGACGCCATTGTCTCCCACGCCGATGTGCGCGAGTACATGGAGCACACTCCGGAACGCCCGGAACCGGGAGCACTGAAGACAGGCGGCTTCATCGCTATCGCCGTTGGCCTGGTTATACTAATCCTTGGTGGGGCCTTCTGGCTCTGGGGTTGAGGTAAAAGCCCTAGCTATAGACCGGGGCGCTTCCACCGGTTGCCTGCCGTTAACTATCTCGTCGGGTAGTATCATGCCGCTGGAGATGACTATTTTTATCCCCTCGTCAACCGGTATTTTGGTGTGGACAATCTGTTCCTCGCTGGCTATCTCGAAGTAGCCCGAGGTCGGTATCGGTGCCGTCGGGATATAGATGGCATACAGTTTTTTGCCGGATTTATCGGTTATTTCATTGGTTATAAAAGCTATGGTGGTCATTCCCTCCCTGGGAAACTCAACGAAAACCACCTCGCGGAAAGCAGCTTTATTGATTCCGGTTCCAGAGAGACCCTCGACGACCTGCTTGGCCCCGATGTAGAGCTGCCGGAATACGGGCACCTTGGTCACCAGCGATTCGGCAAACTTGATAAATTTGCGGCCTATTATATTGCTGGCGATCATCCCGGTGATGTATATCAATACCAGCGTAATACCGAAGCCCAGACCTGGTATTTCCCTGCCAAAAATGGCCTTTATTGCCGGTTGTAACAGGTCGTCCACGCTGGAGAAGACCCAGTATAGAATCAGAACGGCGATAGCCAGAGGAACAACAACCAGTATCCCTGCCAGAAAGTGCTTCCTTACCGTTCTCCACAGCCAGTGCCCTGAAGATTCACCCTCTTTTTTCATCTCGCCTCACTTTCTTGCTCACCTAGAACACCCGTCGCGGGCGATACTGGATGGCTTCGGCAACATGTTCCGCCCTTATTATATCACTATCGGCCAGGTCGGCGATGGTACGGGCCAGTTTCAAGACACGATGGAAAGCGCGTGCCGAGAGATGCATCTGCTCCATAGCCCTCTTAAGCAGGGCTTGAGCATCCTCTTCCGTCTGGCAGAACTCCCTTATTTCAGGCGGCGCCATTTCAGCATTGCAGGTCAACACCATGCCGGTGAAGCGCTCAAGTTGCCGGCCCCGCGCAGCTATAACCCGGTCGCGCACCTTTTTTGACGATTCACCCAGCCGGTTGGAAGACAGTTTTTCATAGTCTACGTGCGGCACCTCGGCAAAGATGTCAACTCTATCCATAAAGGGGCCGCTGATGCGCTTTTGATAGCGTGCCACCAGCCCGAGAGAGCAGCTACACTGACGGAAAGGGTCACCAAAGAATCCACAGGGGCAGGGATTCATCGCCGCTACCAGCATAAAGTTAGCCGGGAAGGTCAACGTCCCCCTGGCCCGGCTGATGGTGACCACCTTATCCTCAAGGGGCTGGCGCAATATCTCAAGCAATGAATGGCCAAACTCGGGCAGCTCATCAAGGAAGAGTACCCCGCGATGGCTGAGGCTGATTTCACCAGGCCTCGGCCAGTGGCCTCCCCCGACCAGGCCGGCATTGGATATGGTGTGGTGCGGGGCACGGAAGGGGCGACTTCTGACAAGCGGCGTGTCCTGGGACAAGAGGCCGCTGACACTGTAAACCTTGGTAACTTCAAGGGCTTCCCCAATGGTCATCAGGGGCAGTATCCCCGGCAGCGAGCGAGCCAGCATCGTTTTGCCGCTACCCGGAGGGCCGCACATAATCATGTTGTGCCCGCCGGCAGCAGCCACCTCCAGAGCCCGCTTGACGTGCTCCTGACCCTTAATATGGGTCAGGTCAACAGCGGGGGGCAGCTCTGAATCATCAAACTTGACCGCAGTCGGAATATATTCGGACGGCCCGACCTCTCCGACAAGATATCTTGTCAGGTGAGTCAATGAAGTGAAGGGGAGTGCTTTTACATTCTCAATCAGCGATGCCTCTTTGGCATCGGAATCAGGGACGATCACATCGTCCAGGCCTTTCTGGTGAGCCAGGGCAACCATGGGTAAAATACCCCTGGTATGGCGCAGACTGCCATCGAGAGACAGTTCCCCAAGAAAGAGCGTCCCTGAGATATCGACCTCGAGCTGCCCTGAACTGATAAGGATACCGACAGCGATGGGCAAATCGTAGGCGGGGCCGGCCTTTTTGAGATCGGCCGGGGCCAGATTTACCACGATGCGTTTCAACGGGAAGCTGTAGCCGGAATTGCGGATAGCCGCCCGCACCCTTTCCCTGGCTTCTTGGACAGCAGTATCGGGCAGACCGACTATGGTAAATGCAGGTAGCCCTGATGAGATATCAACCTCAACCTCAATAAGGGACCCCTCCAACCCTACCAGAGCGCACCTTATCACCTTGGCAAGCATAGCGTTCTTCGTCACTATGTTAGCCCGAAGCCTCCCAAGTGTCAATTGCGCGGTTGATACCCTGGGGGGTATTGCATTTTGCCAGCGGTTGTGCTATACTCCTCTTTTAGAATAAAGGGGATTCTTTCCGGAGTGGGTTTAAACCCACTTTTTTGTTGTTATGGGAAATAGATAATTGGAGGGCCGGTTCCCGTATGAAGAGCGATTTTTTGCTTGCCATAACACAGCTCTCGGCCGAGAAGAACCTGTCAAAAGAGGTGGTGCTCGGGGCAGTAGAGGCGGCATTGGCATCAGCCTACCGCAAGGATAGCTTTGCGCCCAACCAGGAAATTTCAGTCAAAATAAACCCGACCAGCGGCCGGGTTGAAGTCTGGGCGGAGAAAACAGTGGTCGAGCAGGTATCGGACAGCCGCTCCGAGGTATCGCTGGAGGAAGCTCTTAAACTAAATCCGGATGTCCAGCTTGAGGACGCCATCTATGTTGAGGACACACCGCATAATGCCGGGCGAATCGCCGCCCAAACGGCCAAACAGGTTATCCTGCAGCGCCTCCACGAAGCAGAGCACAGCGCTATCTATGAGGAGTATACCGACAAGCAGGGTG
This sequence comes from Dehalococcoidia bacterium, assembly GCA_030638985.1. Classification (GTDB taxonomy): domain Bacteria; phylum Chloroflexota; class Dehalococcoidia; order Dehalococcoidales; family DAOWLH01; genus DAOWLH01. The sequence goes on from DAOWDO010000017.1 coordinate 7,252, forward strand.
ATATTATCACCGGTATGATACGCCGTATTGAGTCCCGGCAGGTATTTGTTGACCTCGGTCGCTCCGAGGCAATAATGCCCACCGCAGAGCAAGCTCTCAACGAGAGGTATCGCATCGGGCAAAGGCCCAAGGTTTATCTTGTAGAGGTGTCGCAAACTGCCAAGGGGCCGGTGCCTATAGTGTCACGGTCACACCCGAATCTA
>DAOWDO010000067.1 GCA_030638985.1 Dehalococcoidia bacterium
GCCGGGGGACTGATGCTGGGGGCTTTCTTCCTGGCCACCGACCCGGTGACCACCCCCATCACCCGGAGGGGAAGGGTAATCTTCGCCATTGGTGCCGGTGTAATAGTCGGCTTGATTAGAAACTTCGGCGGACAGCCGGAAGGTGTCGCCTATGCCATATTGCTGATGAATGCCGCAGCCCCGCTTATCGATAGATATGTCATCGTAAAACCACCAAAGCTCAAGGAGGCGGTGACCGGGAATGGTTAGCATGCTGCGGAGATTTCTACCTGTCCTGTATATTACGCTGGTAGTGCTCATAACGGTGACGCTGCTCAACTTCACCGAGAGCATCACCCGGGCACAGATTGAGGCCAGACAGCATGAGAGAATAGAGGCACTGCTTTTTGAACTGTTCCCCGAGATGAGCGATTTCTTCTTCGAGGATGATTTATACACCATCTTTGATAACTCTACCGAGATTGGCTATGCCTTTCTGGCTACCGGTGTCGGCTACGCCGGTGATATTGACGTCCTGGTTGGTCTTGAGGATGCCACCACCCTAAAAGGCATCACCGTAGTATCACACCAGGAGACACCGGGGCTGGGCGATAGAATCACCGAAAGCGACTTTATCAACCAGTTTCGTGGGCTGGATATAGATGGTGTGGCGCTACGAAAGGACGGAGGTCAGGTCGACGGCGCGACCGGCGCCACCATAAGCTCGCAGGCGGTGGTCGATGCCGTCAGAGAGGCAGCCATGGAGAAGATAAAGGAACTAAGATAATGATGCAGGAGCAAGACGTTGGCCGGTTTTGTTAGGGAATTTACCAAGGGCATTGTAATCTCCAACCCCATCTTTATTCTGGCTCTGGGCCTGTGCCCGGCGCTGGCGGTGAGCAACACCATAGACAACGCCCTGGGCATGAGTGTCGGCGTCATCTTCGTTCTGCTGGGAGCCAATATTATCATTTCCCTCATAAGGAAATCGGTGCCCAATATCGTCAGAATCCCAACTTTCGTGGTCATCATTGCCAGCTTCGTTACCATAGTCAGTCTGGTATTCCAGGCCTACGTGCCGGCGTTACACGAATCACTGGGCATCTATCTGCCCTTGATAGCAGTCAACTGTATAATCCTGGGCCGGGCTGAGGCCTTCGCCTCCAAAAACCCGGTAACCGCCTCCATTGCCGATGCCCTGGGCATCAGTGTCGGCTTTGCGCTGGCATTACTGCTCATCGCTTTCCTGAGAGAAATTCTGGGTACCGGCGGGCTGGAAGTGGCCGGCACCAGCCTTTTCACTCTACCCGTCCTCAGCGAGCATCCGTTGGCTCTGTTCGTACTATCGCCGGGGGCGTTCCTGGTCATCGGATTGCTGCTGGCGCTGTTCCGGCGGATAGGAGCGATCAAGCATGAGTGAGCTTTTCACCATATTCATCAGCATGGCCCTGGTAAACAACTTCATCCTGGTAAAGTTTCTTGGCCTCTGCCCCTTCTTCGGCGTTTCCAAGAAGCTGGGCAGTGCACTGAGCATGTCGGCGGCGGTGACCTTCGTCATGGTGGCAGCTTCCGCTGCCACCTGGCTGATTAACAACTACATCCTCATTCCCTTCGGCGTTGAGTACATGAATATTGTAATGTACATACTGATAATTGCATCGCTGGTGCAGATAATTGAGCTATTCATCAGGCGAACCAACTTCGCCCTTTACAATGTTTTCGGCATCTACCTGGCGCTGATTACCACCAACTGTGCCGTTCTGGGCATCACATTGATAAATACCAACGAAGCCTTTTCCTTTATCGAGAGTATGGTGGCGGCGCTGGGTGCCGGCGTGGGATTTACCCTGGTTCTGGCCATTATGTCCGGCATAAGGGAGAGGCTGGAGCTGGCCGACAGCCCCAAGGCAATGAAAGGGCTGCCCATAGCCTTTATCACCGCCACCATGCTCGGACTGGCTTTCTCCGGATTTGGAGGAATAGTCTAGTGAATCTAGCTGTTATCCTGATACTGGGAGCCATCGGCCTGGGTAGTGGCTTGATTATCTACCTGGCAAATGCCAGGGTGCCACACAAAGTCAAGGGCAGCGAGAAAATAGAGGAGATAAACAAGATTCTGCCCGGGATAAACTGCGGCGCCTGCGGCTATGCCGGCTGCTTTGCCTATGCCCAGGAGTTAGCCAGGAATGCCAGCACGGCCACCGAAGCGCCGTGTACCGTGGTCGTTCAGGACCCGGAAGCCCTCGGCTGCCTGGAGAAAGCGCTTAACATCGACCTCGATGCCTTAGCTATAAACAAGAAGGCATTGATACACTGCTACGGCAAGTCACCGGTCATATTCAATTACTCCGGGGTCAAGTCGTGCCGGGCGGCTGTCCAGCTGGCCGGTGGCTACAAGCAGTGCCCCTATGCCTGTCTGGGGTTTGGTGACTGCCTCAAGGTGTGCCCCCAGGATGCCATATCCATTGATAGAGAAGGGGGTATGGCTATTGTGGACTGCGATAAGTGCACCGGATGCGGCCTGTGTATTGCCGGGTGCCCGCAGAACCTAATTGAGCTGGTTCCAGCCGGAACCAAGATTGCCTTCCGCTGTAACTACCGGCCGCTCAAGGACATCCCCGGTCGGGAAAAGTGCCAGTACGGCTGCACCCACTGCCGCCAGTGCTTCAAAGCCTGTACCGACGAGGCCATAATCTGGAACAAAGATAAGGCCATACCCGAATTTGACATTGAGAAGTGCACCCTGTGCGGCAAGTGCATTGAAGAATGCCCACAGTGTACACTTGAGCTATTCACCGAGGCAAGAACGGAGGCCAGGGCCTAGACCAGGCCCCTGATTAGACCGGCGACATACCCGGCTATGGCCGGAGCGGCTGTCAGGCCGGGAGATTCAATGCCAATGAGGTTAATGAAACCCGGCA
>DAOWDO010000074.1 GCA_030638985.1 Dehalococcoidia bacterium
TGAAGCAGGTATAGCCCAGCACGTGGTCCAGCGCGTCTTTTGTTGATACCCGCCAGACCGGTTTCTTTATCACCACCGCCAGCTCGCCCTCATAGTCAACCCTGGCCGAGGCCGAAGGATAGACAATATTATCCCCGGGCCCGATTACCGCCGTCGATGGCTTAAGAAAGGTCAGTGGAGAATCCGGCACCGGCTGATTCAGCTCTCTGGCGTGATTGTGATAGTTCAGCCCCAGGGCGATAATCTTGGATGGCTGGCACGGCGCCAGCAACTTGACCTGACCACGCTCAAGATACTGGTCGGTCAGCTTGATGTGGCGAAAGGGTTTGCCCTCGATTAGCTGAATTGACTGCCCCCGCAGCACACCATGGTGAGCCCTGCCGTCAGCAGTAAAGCGAACTATCCTCATCGGTCAACTGTCATTTTAAACTATCGGCCATAAAACTTGCAAGGAAGCAGTCGCCCGCAGTAAAACGCCTGCCCTTGACACTGGCTAACTGTGGTTGCTAAACTAGCCAGCGGGACATTGCGCGTTCGGCTTTTCTCCGGCTTTTGGATATGCTCGATAGTGGATCGGTTATCATCTTCACCGGTGACGGCAAAGGTAAAACGACTGCCGCCATCGGCAGTGCCGTTAGAGCCGCCGGCCACGGCTTAAGAGTATTTATCGTCTTCTTTATGAAGAAGGACGGATTCGAGCGTGGTGAGGTCAAGGCCCTATCACAGATAGCCAACGTTACCCTGGCCAGCTTTGGCCGCGATGGCTGGGTGGATAGAAACAACATCCTGCCCATAGACAGGGAACAGGCCGGGCTGGCTCTGGCTGCCGCCAGAGAGGCCATAACCAGCGGCAAACACGACCTGGTGATTTTAGACGAAGTAAACGTAGCCGTAAACTACAAGCTGATCGAGTTGGATGACTTGGTCAGGCTTATAGAGGACAGGCCACAAAAGGTGGGGCTCATCCTCACCGGCCGCTACGCTGACACCAGGCTGGTGCAGATGGCAGATACGGTTACCGAGATGCTGATGATAAAGCACCCCTTCACCACAGGGATAAAGGGAAACCGGGGAATCGATTATTAGCCAGGCGCCTGAAGGAGGAAATGATGAGCATAACACTGAGTGTAATCAAGGCCGATATCGGTGGTTATGTTGGCCACTCCGAGTCCCACCCCGATGTTCTCGCCCAGGCATGTGACTGTCTCACTAAAGCCAAGTCGGATGGACTGCTGGTCGATTTTCACGTAACCAAGTGCGGTGATGACGCCCAGCTTATTATGACCCATAACTACGGGGTAGACAACAAGGAAATCCACGAACTGGCCTGGAACACCTTCGTCAGCTGCACCGAAGTGGCCAAGAAACTGAAGCTCTACGGAGCCGGGCAGGACCTGCTGTCCGACGCCTTCTCCGGCAATGTCAAGGGGATGGGCCCCGGCGTTGCCGAGATGGAGATTGAGGAACGCCCTTCAGAGGCAGTAATTATCTTCATGGCCGATAAAACCTCATCCGGAGCCTGGAACCTGCCGCTTTACAAGATGTTTGCCGACCCGTTCAACACCATCGGGCTGGTCATCGCCGAAAACATGCACAACGGCTACTCCTTTGAAGTCCACGACGTCAAAGAGCATACCAGGATAGTCTTCAACTCCCCGGAGGAGATCTACGACCTGCTGGTCTTCATCGGCGCCCCGTCCCGATATGCAATAAAGGCCGTCTACCACCGGGATAGCGGACACATAGCCGCCGTTTCCTCCACCCAGCGCCTGTCCTTAATCGCCGGCCGCTATGTGGGCAAGGACGACCCGGTGTGCGTCGTGCGCACCCAGGGAATCTTCCCCGCGGTGGGCGAGGTACTGGAGCCGTTCAACTTCCCCCTCCTGGTAGAGGGCTGGATGAGAGGCTCGCACCACGGCCCGTTGATGCCGGTGTCCGTCGAGGACAGCACCCCCTCCCGTTTTGACGGGCCGCCGAGAGTAATTGCCGCTGGATTCCAGCTTGCCCAGGGGAAACTAATTGGACCCCGGGATATGTTTGACGATAAGTCCTTTGATAACGCCCGCCGCCAGGCCAACTGGGCCGCTGACTATATGCGCCAGCACGGCCCCTTTGAACCCCACCGCCTACCCTTAGAGGAAATGGAGTACACCACCATGCCCCAGGTGATGGAGAAACTCAGGGACAGATTCCAGCCTCTGGGGGATTAGGGATGCCCAAGCTCCTGCTGGCGACCGGTAACAAGGCCAAGCTGCGTGAACTGGAAAGCCTGCTCCGTGAGTTGCCTTACCAGCTAATTACGCCAGATGAGGCCGGCATCATCACCGAAGTAGACGAGGTTGGCCATAGCCTGGAGGCGAACGCCGCCCTAAAGGCAACCACCCTTGCCGCAAAGAGCCAACTGCTGACGTTGGCCGATGACTCCGGGCTTGAGGTCGAAGCCCTGGGCGGCAAGCCGGGTGTGCTCTCCGCCCGCTATGCCGGCGCCAACGCCACCGATAGCGACCGTATTGACCGCCTGCTGACACAGCTCAAGGATATCCCTTGGGGGAAACGACAGGCACGCTTCCGCTGTGTTATCGCCATAGCCTCTCCCGGCAAGCAAGCTGAGCTGTTCTCCGGCGACTGTGATGGCCTGATTACCCTTGAACCCAGAGGAGAGACGGGCTTTGGTTATGACCCCATATTCTACCTCCCCCGGCTGGAGAAGACGATGGCCCAGCTCTCCCTTGAAATCAAGAATCAGATCAGCCACCGGGGGCAGGCGACCAGAAAGGCAATAACACTGCTTAAATCACTGGTTAAAAAAGTGCAACAATCCCCTTGAGTATCACCGGACATTGGTATATACTAACAGACCACAACTAAGCCACCGGGGGTGGAAGATGAAATTATCGTGCCTTCAGGAAAATCTAAATCGCGGACTGAACCAGGTGGGGCGAGCTGCCGCCACCAGGACGACACTGCCCATAACCAATCATGTTCTGCTGGCTACCGACCAGGGTCGCCTCAAACTGGTGGCCACCAACCTGGAGATGGCTATAAGCAGCTGGATAGGAGCCAAGGTAGAAGAAGAAGGAAAGATTACCGTTCCTGCCCGGCTGATAGCCGACTTCGTTGCCTCCCTGCCCAGCGAAAAAGTCGAGATGAGCCTTTCTCCCCGGGCCAAAACACTGCACATGAAGTGTGGCCGGTTCGAAGCACGTATAAGCGGCATTGACGCCAAGGACTTCCCCCCGATACCGAAGGTCGAAGGCGGCATCACCACTACGGTTGAAGCCGAAGCCCTCCGCCAGGGGATTGGTCAGGTTGTTTTCGCCGCAGCCGCCGATGAATCCCGCCCGGTACTTACCGGCGTTAATGCCGAGTTTGATGGTGACCAGTTAACTCTGGCCGCCGCCGACGGCTTCAGGCTGGCGGTATACAAGCTGCCTCTGGCGACACCGGTCAGCCAGAAGACGATAGCCATCATTCCCGCACGAACTCTGGCAGAGCTAAACCGGATGACCACCGACCAAGAGGAAGCCATTGAAATAAAGGTGGACACCGTCAAAAGCCAGGCCCTGTTCCGCCTGAAGGACATTGAGCTGGTATCCCAGCTGGTACAGGGTACCTTCCCCCAGTATTCCCAGCTCATCCCTCAAAGCCACAATACGCGGGCGGTGATCGACGTGGCTCAGTTCCTGAGAGCAACCAAGACCGCCTCCATCTTTGCCCGTGATGGCAGCGGCATCGTCCGGCTGGTGATTACCCCCGGCGGGGACAAGACACCGGGCAAGCTTACCGTATCCGCCCGCTCTGATGAAATAGGTGATGATGTCGGCGAGATTGACGCCATCGTCCAGGGCGAAGAGGCCAAAGTTGCCTTCAACAGCAAATATCTTACTGAGGTCCTCGGTGTTATCCCAGAGTCTCAGGTTGCCTTGGAGGTCACCACTCCATCAAGCCCGGGTGTTTTTCGGCCGGTGGGAGTGGATAACTACGTCCATGTCATCATGCCGATGTTTGTGCAATGGTGAGTACTCGTGAATCAAGATAACCTTTAATTTCGATGCCCTCCGAACTGTTATAATCTCCAGGTCTTAAGAATCAAGGGAAGGTCTGCCCTATCATGCCTCCAGGCTACTATCCTCAATAAAATGTTCACCACGCCTGGCTTTATTCAAGCCATAAACTGAGTCGCCCTTTGCCGCTATCAATGGCGTTCTGGCTGATATACCACTATTAGGCTGTATCTCCAATGTTCCATTTACACCGACGATTCACAAGTGCCGAGGTATTGACATGAGTCATTTTTATGGCTGTAACATGAGCCATTTTTATGGCTATAATACGCCCAAATGTCATTACGGCCTGAGGGCAGGGTTGAGAAGTGGAAAACACGGTTAAAACCAAGGAACAACCTGGAACATCATCAGGCAGGGTCGGGGGAGCCACTTTACCCCGACGTAGTGGATGCTTTCTTCGCTATTGAAGACAAGATATTGGCGTATAGAGAACAATACAAAGATGAGCATAGGAGTCGACTCGCACAGATGGTTGGGTAGATGTTTCGACATACTGGGTTCCCGGGGTACTTCCCTGTCGGGACGGAGAAAAGTGATGAGATGAAGATAGCAAAATAAAGGAGGGGCAAATGGAGGGGAAAAAGGTGCTTATCGCTGATGATGAGGAGAACATCAGGTATGTGGTGCGCGACATGCTGGGCCAAGCGAATATTGTTCTTGAGGCAAAAAACGGCGAGGAAGCAGTAGATATTACTCGCAGCCAGAGACCAGACCTTATCCTGATGGATATTATGATGCCAGGCAAGAGTGGCATTGAGCTATATGAGCATATTCAGAAGACAGCTCCAGATATGGTAAACAGGGTGGTCTTTATAACCGCTGATGCTATGGGAGAGGATACCAGGGACTTCCTGCTCAAGGCCAAGGCCCGCTACCTGACCAAACCGTTTGATACCAGGCAGTTAAAGAAGGACATAAATCGCATATTAAGCCAAGGTAGGTAGATAGAACTCTGTGATGCGTTACGGGCAGGAGTTTCTGTGCCCTGTCCCATCAGGGACTTGCACCTAGCTTTTCACTAAATGCTGCTGCCGGGCGGCCAGGGCGCCTGTTATCCGGTCAATGATAATGGCCAGCAACACAATACTGAGCCCTGCCTGGAAGCCACGTCCGACATCAATACCCTGTAGAGCCCGCAGCACTTCATCTCCCAGGCCTCCGGCGGCTACCATTGAGGCAATGACCACCATGGCCAGGGCCATCATTGTTGTCTGGTTGATGCCGACCATTATTGATGGGACGGCCAGTGGCAGCTGAATTTCGAACAGTATCTGCCGGGCGTTAGAGCCAAAAGCCCTGGCTGCCTCAATGGCACTCGGCGAAACTTGGCGTATGCCAACATTGGTCAGCCGGATGACCGGTGGTGTTGCATAGAGAACTGTAGCAAATACTGCCGGAACCGGGCCCAGACTGAAGAGCATCATCGCCGGCACCAGGTAGACAAAGCTGGGCATAGTCTGCATGGCGTCAAGCTGGGGTTTTATTATAGATTCCATGCGGTCACTGCGGGACATGAGGATACCGGTGGGAATACCGATGGCGAGAGCTATCATAACCGAGGTAACCATTAGTGCCAGCGTCTCCATGCACAGGTCCCAGTAGCCGACATCGCCGAACCTGAAGCTTCCAATTATGACCATACTTGCGGCTACCAGTATCCCCGCCCACCAGCGGCGCATAGCCCGCCAGGCAGCGAATCCTATCAGTAGAACTACGATAAACCAGGGCAGCAAGAGGAGAAAACGTTCGACACCAAGCAATCCAAACAAAAAACCGAAAAGAATAAAAGCAAGGACTGCTGTGGCAATGGCAACTATTAACCACCGGTGCGTCAGACGATAGAGGATAACTCCTGCGATAAGAACCAGTATCGCTGCTAACGCCAGTATTGAAAAGGCCCACCATGTCCCTGGTATGAGCCAGACA
>DAOWDO010000056.1 GCA_030638985.1 Dehalococcoidia bacterium
CTGGCATTGCGCAGGATGCCACCTTCACCCCTGACTGCTTCCGAGATGAGGAAAGTGCCCGCCCCGGGGAGACGCAACGTAGTCGGATGGAACTGGAAAAACTCCATGTCCACAACATCGGCACCGGCGTTGAAGGCTAGGGCAATGCCATCACCGGTGGCCACCTCCGGGTTGGTGGTGAACTTGAAAAGCTGGCCGCAGCCGCCGGTAGCCAGAATGAGGAAATGGCATTCAAACTCCTCAGTGGCACCGCTGGCGCAGTTGAGGACCTTTAGCCCCCTGACTCTGCCCTTCTTCGTTGTGATTTCAGTCGCCAGGTAGCCTTCCAGGATGGGGATGCTTAAGGAGCGCACCCTTTCGCTCAGGGCTAGTTCTATGTGTTCGCCGGTGGCATCGCCTCCGGCGTGGAGGATGCGGCGCACGCTGTGGGCCGCCTCCAGGGCGAGGTCGATCTCTCCGTCACTGGTATCGAAGGGAACACCAAAGTTGACCAGATCCGTAATTCTGTCAGGGGCTTCAGTGGCCAGTATGCCCACCGCCTCTTCGTTGCACAGGCCATCTCCGGCGGCTATGGTATCCCTGTAATGAAGCTGGGGCGAGTCGTCTTTACCGATGGCGGCGGCAATGCCCCCCTGGGCATGTCTGGTGTTGCAGTCATCTATGCTGCCCTTGGTGATGAGTAGCACGCTGCCATATTCCTGGGCCAGCAGGGTGCAGTAGAGCCCGGCAATACCGCTGCCGACAATAATGTAATCGTAGCGCTTAATGGGGCCACCTCCAGGGTGGTAATACGGAGAAGACTGCTATACCATCTGGTCCTGCTTATAGGCGATGCTGCGGCGGGATACCCGCATCGTTGTCCCTGATTCTAACTTGAGGACGATGCTGGTTTCGCTGAGGCTTTCAACCTGGCCGTAGATACCGCCTATGGTGACCACTTTATCTCCCAGGCTCAGGTTTGACAGAAGGTCCTGCTGCTCATGCTGTCTTTTGCGCTGCGGCCGGATAATGAGGAACCAAAATACGGCGAATAGAAGTACTAAAAAGATGACCATGGTCCACAGGCTGTTGGCGTCGGTGCCATCGGTCGTGGTGCAGCCGCCGAGGGCTACTGCGCCGATAAGGAGCACAGCCAGCAGCACGGTAATCAAGACCGCTGTTTTTCTCATTATGCCTCCTTAAATCTCGGTGTACAGATTTGTTCAATTTTGCCCTGGAGTGACCAGGGACCGGTTTTATTTATTCTGACCGGCACCAGCCGCCCCAGCAGGTTGTCGTCACTTATGAAGAACACCAGTTTACCACTTCGGCTTCTTCCTTGCCACTTATCTCTTTTGCGGTCTTCCACCAGGACTTCAACCGTCTTGCCCAGCAGGTTGGCGTTTATTTCGGTGGCGATATTTTCCTGGAGCTTTTCCACCAGTTGCCGCCGCCTTTCCTTTTCTTCATCAGGGATGTTGTCATCGAACTGGCGGGCGGCGATGGTATCCGGCCTCGACGAGTAGGCGGCGATATGGATGCTATCAAACCTCAATTCATCAAGCAGGCTGACCGTAGCCTGGAACTGCTCATCGCTCTCCCCCGGGAAGCCGACGATTACATCGGTGCTCAGGGCTATCTGGGGTACGTAGCGGCGCAGCCGGGCGACCAGTTGTCGGTAGTTCTCCGCCGTGTAGCCTCGTCTCATCGCCTCCAGAATCCGGTTGTCGCCTGATTGGAGGGGCAGGTTTAGCTGCTCGCAGACCTTATCCAGGGAGGCAATCGCCTCAATGAGCCTTTGGCTCATGTCCTTGGGGTGGTTGGTCAGAAACCTGACGCGGGCTAGGCCGTCTATCTCGTTTAGCTCGTAGAGCAGTCGGGCAAGGTCGGGTTTGTTCGGCAGGTCGTGACCGTAGGAGTCCACGTTTTGCCCCAGCAGGACCACCTCTTTTACTCCCCGCCGCACCAGTTCCCTTACTTCATAGACTATTTCAGGCAAGGGGCGGCTATTCTCCCGGCCGCGCCGGTAGGGGACGATGCAGTAAGAGCAAAAGTTGTCACAGCCCTGAATGATGGGTACGAAGGTGCTCACCTGTGGCTGCCGGGGTAATATGCTGATTGGCTCCGGATGATTGAGCCAGCCTGGCCTGTCGCCGGGCTGAAAGAAAAAGTCAACATAAGGAAATCGCCGCCTTAGCTCCTTGGGCTCGGAGTTGACCAGGCAGCCAGTTAGCGCCACTTTTAGAGAAGGGCGTCGTTGTTTTAGCGGGCGGATGTTGTGAAGCTTGTTGATGACCCGGTCCTCGGCGCTGCGGCGCACGACGCAGCTGTTGAGCACAATCAGGTCGGCCTCTTCGAAAGCGGTGGCCCGGTAGCCGACCTGCTCGAACAGGCTGCCCAGCCGCTCCGACTCTGCCTTGTTCATCTGGCAGCCGATGGTCCATATGTAGTAATTGGGCATAATAAATAGCTAAGACCTCAAAGCCGTACAGATAGTATGGAAAACTTACTACACATACCAAAGTTGAAACTGCGGATAACTTTCCTTGTCGGCAAAATCTAAATCCTTATCGTCTTCCCAAACGAGTTCCGTAAAGTTCTCAAAATCTTCCCCGTAACCTCGACACATCACCATCAAGCGAGTGCAGTGATTGAAACGCAAAATGATTTTTGCCCAAATCGATGAAAGATTTATTGCCATTTTAAGAAAGCCGATAATGACCGGGTGATACAAAATCTAGATAGCCTTTGTCACGCAAAACCTGCAATTGTTGTCGGATTTTCTCCTTAATATGCCTGTTGGCAGGATGCAAGTAACCTAATTCATCTTCGAATACATACATATCTTCAAGCTTAAATTCGTGCTTGCCGAGTTTCTCTATACACCGCATTACATCAAGAAGCCATCCTCTTGCCAAAACCTCTTTCTCTTCCCGCAGGAAGAGAGTCTTTTTCCACTCGGCAAGTACTCTTTCTTTTGGCTCGACTTTCTGATTGCGAACGTAAAATATCTTACCAGCTTGCAGAATATCGCTGAGCAGGATGTTGCAGCCAATCCAACCGGCACGTCGAGCCGTCGGCGCAAGCGGTCTACGCTCTTCAATTATCCCAGGCACAAAAAAATGCTTAGGTATAACAAGAAAGTTCGTAATCTCTAGGTTGTATATACCGTAGTTGAGTAAAAATAGGTTTGGATTGTTGCTACCGGTCAATCGCTCAAGCATTGTGCGATACGCGCCGTCAACAATCTTTGGGCCGAACGAGTTTTTCTTACTTTTAAGCTCGTAGTCTTCTTTACAATTCTTACAATAGAAATCGGCAACTGGTTTATTGTTCGTGTACTTGCTTACATCTAAATGTCCACAGTTCGGGCAAAATACTGTTTCACCCACCCAATGCTCAGTTAAGACACGTGCTTTCTGTGATGGGCTTTTATACTTCTGTGTCAATTGTTCGTCTAAAGATAATCTCATATAATTTCAGCAAAGACCATATCTACGGAATTCTCTGGTAGCTCTGCAAGTACATCAAGGCAATTATCCAGATAGAGCTTAAAGTGTGGGACTTCATAATATGTGGTTTTCATTTTATCATTCTTACTGGCGGAGGGAGAGGGATTCGAACCCTCGACCCCGGTTTCCCAGGGTAAGCGCTTAGCAGGCGCCCGCACTAGACCACTATGCGATCCCTCCCGTACTGGCGGTTTAACGACTGTATTCGGCTTAACTATAGCATAATGCCCGGCATTGCTCAAAGCTGTTTGAGGGCTGCTGAGTCTATGTGCTATGATTAGCCGGTATGGAGATTGGTGTTCTGCTGGAGCCGGAATTTGAGGGCAATCTTGATGCCGGCTGGTTGAGAATTATAGCGGAGTCTGTCCTTGCTGCACAGGGTATTGATCCCGGGGTGGAAATGGGCGTGGTCATTACCGGCGAGGAGAAGATACGGGAGTTGAACAAAGCCTATCTGGGCAAGGATGAGCCCACCGATGTCCTCGCCTTTGCCATGTTGTCTGGCTCTTCTGGCGAGGGGGAGTTGTCCTTTACCACCCCACCCGATGGTATCAAGCACCTGGGCGAGGTTGTTATAAGTTATCCTCAGGCAGTTAAACAGGCCAGGGAGCACCGGCATTCTGTAGAAAAGGAAATCGCCGTTCTCATCGTTCACGGCACGCTTCACCTGCTGGGATATGACCACGATAAACCAGAAGCGGCACACAATATGAAATCCAGGGAGGCTGCCATTCTAAACTGCGTGGAGGGCAAAAGGTGATGAAGGTACTCGGCATTGCCGGTAGCCCGCGGCGGGGTGGCAACACGGACTTGCTGCTGGCTGAAGCGCTGAAATGTGCCGCCGGCAAGGGGGCCGGGGTCAAAACAATTAATGTTTGCGACCTCGATATCGCCCCTTGTCGGCATTGTGATGATTGTCTGGAGACCGGTGACTGTAGCCTTGATGACGATATGCAGCTTGTCTATCGGGAGATGGAAGGGGCTGACCGGGTAGTGCTGGCCTCACCGCTGTTTTTCATGGGGATAACTGCCCAGATGAAAGCCATGATAGACCGCTGTCAGGCCCTGTGGGCGCGAAAGTATCGATTAAAAAGACCGCCGTTAGGAGATTTGAGGAGGCGAAAGGGGATATTTATTGGGGTAGGTGGACTCAGAATGGCGGACTTCAAACCGGCAATAACAACGGTAAAGGCTCTCTTCACCAGTCTGGATATAGGCTATGCTGGCGAGCTGGTTTTCCCCGGTATCGATGAGAAGGGTGCCATCGCCGGGCACCCCGGTGCTCTAAAGAGTGCCTGTCTTGCCGGGCAGAAGCTGGTAGAGGACTAGGTCGTCTTGCTGCTGCGTGTAAACAGGGTGATAAAGGCCAGCAGGAGCGCCCACAGAAAGACGACGAGGATAAAGGTTATCCCGGCGATATAGATACCCGGCGGTGCTCCCATCTGAAATAGAATCAGCGCTTCATACAGGTTATATCCGTACAGCGTCCGTACTACCAGATAGCCAGCCAGGGCAAACAGGATAAAAATTGCCAGAGGCATCATATGGAGCGCCGTCTGCCAGGCTGGCAGCATGGCACTCGCCTGAGAGGAACCAATGAAATGCCGTTTTTTATTCCTGAACTGGCGCCAGGCATGCCAGCCGTAACCGACCGCACCCAGCGTCAGTAAAATCGTAAAGCTTATTGCGCCGGTGGCTATGTTGTCAACGGCTTCCCAGTGTGCCCACCAGGGGATATTTCCCATATTCAATTCCAGTCCCAGAATAATGCTGGCTACTCTTGGAGCGATGTTATGGCCGACGGTGGTTGCCTGACTGTTGGTCAATACCACAACGCCGAACTGCTGCCCGGGAACGAGGAGCATATCACTCAGGAAGTTGGGGGTGTCACCACCGTGCCAGATTACCGGTGTAAGGTCAGGCCCCTGCTTTATATAGAAGCCCATGCCGTAGCTTAAAACCTGGTTATTCTCTTCAAAGTTGGCCGCCGGGTCTTGCATCTCCTCAATGATGGCTGCCGGGAAGATTTGTCTCTGGTCCATGTCTCCTTTATTTAGAAGCATGGTGAGCCAGAGGACCATGTCCTCGGCACTGGACATCACCCAGCCGGCGGGCGAGGCGCTTCTGAAATAGGGGATGTTGCGGGCAACTACCTGGCCAAACATGGGTTGGTGGCCATCAGCCCGTTCCAATTTGGCTGCTTCCTCGGGATAGAGGGTGGTGCTGGTCATCCCCATCGGCGTGAAGACTTTTTGCTGCGTGTAGTCTTCAAAAGTAGTCCCCGATACTCTCTCCACCAGTGCCCCCAGGATAGCGTAGTTCATGTTGGCGTATTCAAATGATAAACCCGGCTCCCGGTTTAAATGTAGACGGTTTACCGAAGCTAGCAGCTTCTCCATGGCATCGCTGCCCTGATAATAGATTAGAGGCTCGGAGAATGCACCAGGCAAACCGCTGGTCTGGTTTAGTAGCTGGCGCACGGTGATTTGTGATGCTCGTGGGTCGTCTGGCTGGAAGTCAGCCAGGTACTGTTGCACGCTGGTATCCAGGTCAATCAGGCCTTCGTCAGCC
>DAOWDO010000005.1 GCA_030638985.1 Dehalococcoidia bacterium
CAGGGAGGCGGTGACAGAGGATAGCGCCGTCATATTATCTAGACCGAGGCCGCTCATGATCAAAAAGCCGGCGACCAGAGTAACAAAGTACAGAATAGATAGGCTGATGATTCTGGAGGTAACGCTTTCCGGTATTACACTGCCGCCTACCTTTAGCGGGATGACTGCCCGCGGGTTGAAGGCCAGCAGGATGCGGCGGTAGGTGTACTTGGCCAGCACCAGAAGCCTGATGACTTTGAGTGCTCCCCCGGTCGAACCGGCACAGGCGCCGATTACCATCAGGATAAGCAGCGCCGTCCTGGAAAAATCCGGCCAGGCGTTGAAGTCGGTAGTGGCGAAGCCGGTGGTAGTCATGATGGACACTGTGTTGAAACTCCCCTGCCGGATGGCTTCGGCGATGGACAGCCCCATGTTCGTTACCAGGTCTATGTTTATGGCAACAATGGCCACGATAAGCAGGGTAATGTAGAGCTTAAACTCGGAGTTATTGAACAGGCGCCCCGGCTGACGTTTCCACATAAGGAAGTAATACAGCCCGAAGTTTACTCCGGCAGCTATCATAAAGAAGATAACCACAACCTCAACGAAGAGGCTGTTATAGGCGCCGATACTCAGGTTGGTGGCGGTAAAGCCGCCGATTGGTATCGTGCTCAGGGTTACCGTCAGGGAGTTAAACACCGGCAGCCCGCCGATGAGCAGCGTTATAAACTCGGTGGCCGACAGCCCCAGGTATATTATCCACAGTGCCTTGGCGGTATCGCGCATGCGTGCCGTCAGCCGCTCGCCCTGCTGGCCTGGCATCTCGGCTTCCACCAGCCGGGAGGCGCCGATGCCCAATACCGGAAACAGGGCGACGAAGAGCATAATAATACCCATGCCGCCGAGCCACTGGCTGAGGGAGCGCCACAGCAGGATGCCCTGATACTGGCTTTCAGCGGAGGTGAATACGGTGGCACCGGTGGTGGTAAAGCCGGACATGGCCTCAAAGTAGGCGTCAAGAAAGCTGGGCAATGCCCCGGAGATCTGGTAGGGCAGGGCGCCGAAGATCGAGGCGGTTATCCAGCCGCCGGCAACCAGCAGGATGGCCTCGCGGCGGGTGAGCCTTTTTTCCTTCACCGGTATCAGCCGCCACAGCAGCAGCCCCGTGCCCAGGCTGATGGCTATGGAGATGGCAAAAGCGGCGGTATCCTGCTGCCCTGAAAAAAGGCTCCAGCCCAGGGGCAGGAGCATGGCGATGCCTATGATGCCTATCAGCAGTCCCAGGTAGTGAAGAACAACCCTTATCCTCATTATCGGCTTCTTACTTGAAAAGCTTCTCCACCGAGCGGACGGCTGACAGGGGAGAGACGACGATGACGTGGTCTCCCGGTCTGACTACGCTGTCGTTGGGGGGGATGGTTATCTGCTCATTGCGCGTAATGGCGCCGACTACAGCTTCTTTGGGCAAATCAACCTCGCTGATCTTCTTGTTGGCAATCTGGGCCCGCGGGCTGGTGACGAACTCGATGGCCTCCAGTTGTTGCCCCTCGAGCAGGGCGGTGGCAATAACGCCACCGTGGAGGACAAAACGGGTAATCTTATTGGCGGTGAGAATGGGAGGCAGAGCAGCGACATCTACCCCGATGGCCTCGGCCAGTGGAATGTAGCCCGGATTGTTGATGATCACCAGGCTACGGGGGACGCCCAGGGTTTTGGCCAGCAGCCCGGAAAGAATGTTAAGCTCATCGCTGCCGGTGGTGGCAACATAAGCGTCGGCTGATGGCACTCCCTGCTCAATGAGGAAGTTTCGGTCGGTGCCGTCGCCGTGATAAATCTCCACGTGTTCTAGTCGGGCGGCTATTTCCTGGCTGCGGTCAATATCGGACTCAATGAGCTTGACCTTTACTCCGCGCCTCTGCAGCCCCTCGGCGGCAAGGAAGCCGATTTGCCCCCCTCCCAGAATGACCACCTTCTTTACCGCACGCTTTGGCTGGCTGAAGACCTTGCCCAGTTCGTCCATATACTCCTGCTGGGCTATTAGGTAGACGCTGTCGCCTTCCTTGATCACTACATCGGGGTCGGGCAGAACCACGCCGCCTTCATGGACAATGGCGGCCACGACGGCCGGCTTTGGCAGGGTGATCTGGCTTATGGTTTTACCGGTTATGGCCTCACCCTCCAACCTGAATTCCCTTATCTGGACCAGGCCGTTGGCGAAGTTCTCCACCGGGGTGGAGTAGAAGCCGGAGAGAATGTCCATTATTTCCTTGGCGGCTTCGGCTTCGGGGTTGATGAAGACATCAATCCCCAGGTTTTTGGGCCGTATTATCTTACGTGTCGCCATGACTGACTTGGCCGGGGTGACGAAGTAGCCTGAATAGCCGGGGCTTCTGATTCGGGCAGCAGTGGTGCCGGCGCCCAGCTCCTTGGCCATGAAGCAGGTGACCATATTGGTCTCGTCGCTGTTGGTGACGGCCAGTACCAGGTCGGCGCGGTCAGCTTCGGCTTCCCTGAGGACAGTGGGCGTGGCGGAGTTGCCCTGGATGGTCTTGATGTCAAGCTGGCGGCGGAAGTTCTCCAGCACTAGCCCGGATTTTTCGATGACAACGACCTCGTGCTCTTCTTCGGCGAGCAAGGAGGCGATGTGGAAACCAATTACCCCGCCTCCGGCTATGATAATGTACATTATATCTCTTATAACCTGCCGGAAATACTCTTAAAGCACCTGGTGATGCTCTGGGACAGGGCGTGAAGTCTGCCCCGGGGCTTTCTTGGTCTCCGTAATACTCGGTCTCCTGGCTTGCTGGATGGCAGCTGTTTAAGGGGCTCGGTTTTCATTATTTTCTATCTTTGGCTCTGAATTCTATGCCCTTATGTGGCGGCTGTCAATAGCCGGAGAGCAGCTTCTCAGTCTTTGGTTGGTTTGGTCTCCTCATCCCTGAATGCGGTCATTTTGCAGAAGATGTCATTGGCACGGCACTGCTCGTATTCCATCTGCAGGGTGGTGTGCTCAATGTTGTATCGCCGCAGCAATCCCTCGGTCTGTTCACGGATACGGGCTGCCTTACTGGCAGACGGGCCATCAATCAGTATATGGCAGCTCATGGCATGCAGTTCCGGGGTGATACTCCAGACATGGATGTCGTGCACGCCCTTTACTCCTGGTATCTGGCCGATGTCTTTTATCAGCCTTCTGACGTCTATCTGCTTCGGGCTGGCCTCCAGGAGGACTCTTAAACCATCCCGGAAGATGCTCCAGGCGGCCAGGACGATAATCAGGCCGATGACGATACTGATAATCGGGTCGGCGGCAACCAGCCCGGTGAGCATGATTATGACGGCTCCCACGATGACGCCAATAGAGGCCAGGGCGTCACCCAGGGCGTGCCAGAAGGCACTGCGGACATTGATGTTGGTCTTCTGTTCCCGGCGCAGCCAGGAGGCGACAAAAAGATTGACCGCCAGGCCAACGGCGGCGACGGCCAGCATGAGCGGGCTGTTTATTTCCGGCGTTTGCTGCAGGCGCTGGACGGCTTCATAGAAGATAAACACGGCAATGCCGAATATGCTCAAGGTATTGACTATGGCAATCAGCACCCCGATCCGGTGATAGCCGAAGGTCATGGTGTGGCTGGCGGGGCGCTCTGCTTGCCTGATACCATACCAGCTAAGGCTCAGGGCAATGATGTCGACGAACACGTGGCCGGCATCGGCCAGCAGGGCCAGACTGTTGGCCAGAAGACCGCCGGCCACCTCTGCGGCCATTATCAGGCTGCTAAGGATGATACCAAGTTTGAGCTTGCTGGCTACCGGCAGCGTTCGTCGGGCGTGTTTAGACAATTCTATCTCCGTTATGGGGTAAAACGGTTACATTGGGGGTGACTTTTCACCCCAAAATTATTTGTTTTTATTGACATTTATCGCCATTCTAACTAAAATACGGGGTGAAAGCAAAACCATGACACCAGGTCATTGTTGTCTTATGCAGCTTGCCACCCCATATATTGAATCTCTATCCCGGCGGGTGAGGTTGGACATTGGTTAAGCTGTCTTTTATCCCCCGGGAAGAGAAGTTCTTTGACCTTTTTATCGCCAGCGCCCGCAATATGAGCAAGACCGCTCAGGGGCTAAAGGAGATGCTGGACAACTGGGGTGATGTCGGCATCAAGGTAGCTGAAATCACCGAACTGGAGCACGAGGGAGACTCGATCACCCACCAGATTGCGGCCATGCTGCACCGCACCTTTGTTCCCCCCTTTGACCGCGAGGACATCGCCCTGCTGGCTCATACCATGGATGACGTTACCGATTTTATCCACGCTACTGCCGACGCCCTGTTCATCTATAAGATAGAGGCTCCTACCCAGCGGGCCAGGGAACTGGCCGATGTTATCGTTAAGGCAGCCAGTGAGGTGGAGAAGGCGGTGGCGTTGCTGCGGAATCGCTCGGGCTTAAAGAAGGTCATTGATCACTGCGTCGAGCTTAACCGCCTTGAAAATCAGGCTGATAAGATTTATCGCTCGGCGCTGGGTGAGCTGTTCGATGAAGCCAGGGATACTACCTATATAATCAAATGGCGTGAGATATATGAGCATATGGAGAGCGCCACCGACCGCTGCGAGGATGTGGCCAATGTTCTCGAAGGGGTAGCCCTCAAGCATGCTTGACCCTTCATTATGGGTCCTGATTGTAATAATAATACTGGCTATCGGCTTCGGCATCGCTAATGGCTTCAATGATGCCGCCAATGCCATAGCCACCGTCATCGGCACCCGCGCTCTTTCTCCCAGAAAAGCCATAATAATGGCCGCCTTTTTTAATCTGGCCGGCGCCGCCACCGGCACGGCGGTTGCCCAGACCATCGGCAAGGGAATCCTGGTGCCGGATGCCATATCCGTTCAGACTATTGTTGCTGCCCTGGCGGCGGTTATCATCTGGACGACAATAGCCACTTACTACGGGCTGCCGGTCAGCCTGACCCACGGCTTCATCGCCGCCATGGCGGCGGCCGGCATAGCCGCCGTCGGCACCGGGGCAGTGGCCTGGGGAGTTATGGGGAAGGTTGCCTCGGCGGTGGTTACCGCTCCTGTCCTCGGTTTCCTGGCTGGCTTCTTGTTCATGGTTTTACTTTTCTGGTTGTTCCGCAAGAGCATTCCGGCCAGGGTGCGAGGTCTTTTTAGTAATTTGCAAATACTATCGGCGGCTTTTATGGCCTACAGCCACGGCAAGAACGACGGACAGATGCCGATAGGCATTATCGTTATGGCGCTGGTGCTTTTCTACAACGACCCCGGCATGTGGGACAGGCTTTCGCTGTTTAACCCGGATACGTGGTGGATAATTCTTCTCTCGGCGATGGCGATCAGCTCCGGCACCGCAATCGGCGGCTGGCGGGTCATCAAAACGCTGGGGATGAAGGTGACCACGTTGCGGCCCGTCCACGGTTTTGCCGCCCAGACTGCGGCGGCTTCGGTCATTGAGGTGGCTTCACACCTGGGCATCCCGGTGAGCACCACTCACTGCATAAGCTCCTCCGTGATGGGGGTGGGCGCCACCCGGCGCCTGTCGGCGGTGCGCTGGGGGGTAGCTGGAAACATTATCACTGCCTGGGTAATGACCTTCCCCATCTGTGGCGCACTGGGGTATGTGATTTCCCGGTTGCTGGGCCTGCTCTGATGCCACTTACAGGTTGTATTCCCTGGGGGTAACCCGCAGCTTCTCGGCGGCTATTATCGCTTTGATGTCAGCAACTACCCGGTTGATTTGTCCCTGCCTGTTGATGACCACGTAGTCGAACATTGGCAGTTTCCTGATTTCCTCTTCGGCGGTTTTCAGGCGCAGGCTCAGATCGGAGGCCGTTTCGGTATTGCGTCCTTCAAGGCGGGTGGCAAGCTCTGCCATTGACGGCGGCATCAGAAAAATGAAAACAGCCTCCGGCAAGACTTTCTTGATGGTGGCAGCTCCCTGTATATCAACCCTGGTGATGGCGTCCTTTCCCTCGGCTAGCGCCCGCTTCATCGGTTCCCTGGGTACCCCGTACCAGTTGCCATAGACTTTGGCCCATTCCAGCAGGCTTCCGGCCTGTTTCATCCTGTGGAATTCGGCATCGGATACGAAGTGGTAGTCAGTGTTGTCCTTCTCACCGGGGCGCTTGGGCCGGGTGGTTACGGTAACAACCTGCTCAAGGGGGGTGTCCAGTCCCTTAATCCGGGACAGAACGGCATCCTTTCCAACGCCGGAAGGGCCGGAAAGGATAAGGAGCAACGGCCTGGCGGTTTGCGTGAACTGGCCTTCGTCCTTATAGCCTGATTTTTTCATCAATCTGCTCTGGCCTTAGCAGGGAGCCGCCGCGGCTCAAGGTAAGCCGGCCAGTAATTGTCTCCGGGGCCAAGGCTGCCAGTACAATGTGCCCGCTATCGGCGAAGATGACCGCCTTGGTCCTTCTGCCGTTGGTCATATCGATGAGAAGCCCTTTGCCCCTTGCCTCCTGGATGGTTCGTTTAGTGGGTGCCGAGTTTGGTGAAGCTATGGCGATGACTCTGCTCATAGCCAAGATATTGCCAAATCCAACGTGAACCAGGTCTGCCGTCATTGTTCTAAACCTCAAAAATCTAAGTTCAAGATTACTCTGTATATACACTAGTACATTTACTAGGTTAATTCTATCCTCTTGACTTTTTATCGTAGTTATATTTTTACGCTGGTGGCTCTCACCCCCCGCCTATAGAATGCTCACTATCTTACTACCTTAAATGACATTTAAGCAAATACTGCGGACTGCATCGGGAACTTTACGGGAGTAATATTAATTGTATCAGATAGTGTCAAGGTGGGTACTGGTACTTTGGGCTTAAAAAAGAGAGCTGGTTGCGCCTCTCTCAAATATTAAATAAAAAAGTTATCACGTCGCCGTCCTGGACCTGGTAGTTCTTGCCCTCAAGCCGCAGCAGCCCGTGCTTTCTGCCTTCGGCAATGGAGCCCGCCCTTATCAGGTCGCCAAAGCTTATCACCTCGGCGCGGATGAAGCCCCTTTCCATATCGGTGTGTATCTTGCCGGCGGCATGGAGGGCGCTGGTGCCCTGCCTTATGGGCCAGGCCCTGACCTCGTTTGAGGCGGTGGTGAAGAAAGTGATCAGCCCCAGAAGCTGGTAGGACATCTTGGTGACCCTCTCCAGCCCGGTCTCGGCAAGGCCGAACTCACGGCGGCAGTCGGCGGCGGTCTCTTCGTCCAGCTGCCCCAGTTCCATCTCCAGCTCGCCGCACAGGGTGATGACGCCGTGCCCCGGCCGGCAGAAGCGCTGGCCCAGTTCCTTCTCCAGGGCATCGGCCCCGGCTATCTGGTCTTCACCGATGTTGACCGCTGTCAGCAGCGGCTTGGCGCTCAGGAACTGGTAGCCGGCAATAGCTCTGGCCTCATCGGCGGAGAGGTTCAATTCGCGGACGGGCACTTCTTTTTCCAGCTCCGTCTTGATTCGGAGCAGCAGCCCCTTCTCCTGGCTGAGGTGCTGTCGCTCGTCCGGCTTGGCTCCCTTGAGGGACGCTTCTATCCGCCCCAGCCGCCGCTCGATGATGGCAAGGTCGGCGAAGGCAATCTCCATGTCCATGGCGGCTATATCACGATTGACATCGATACCACCCTCAAGGTGGGGGATGCTGTCATCCACGAAAGCGCGGACGACGTCTATCAGGGCATCGACAGCGCCAAGTTGCGATAAGAACTGGCCACTGATGGCGGTGTCCCTGGCCATCCCCTTGATTGAGGCGCCGACATCCAGGTATTTTATCTCGGTGGCGACGACCTTTTTCGGCCTGAGTATTTCGGCCAGCCTGTCCAGGCGGGGGTCGGCGACCCTGGCCGTGCCGACGTGGGGGGCTTCCGGGGTGTAGCTTCCGGTATCAGCACGACCTCTGGTCAGGGCGTTGAAAACGGTTGTCCGGCCGCTTTTAGGCAGCCCCATAATGCCGATGCCGACACTCATTGCTGTCACTCACCACCCTTACCACCAGCAGCGTCCCCGGAAGTCTGGCTGAAAAGTTGGCTTTTCGGATTATGAACGGCTCTTTTTCAGTATTTCGCGGGCCTGCTTGAGGGCAAGGTCTCTTTCATTGATGTTCAGGCTTTCGTTGGCGGCCAATTCCAGCAGAGCCAAAAGAGCTTCGTGGGTGCCGATGCTGCCGATTGACTTTGTGGCATCAGTCCGCAGTTCGCCGGAAAGCTCCAGATCGTTGGCGATGGCGCTTAGCTTCTTCAGCTCGCTCGTAACCTGTTGTGACATGTTACCTCTCCTTTGGCTAAGGGGTGCGACGTGAATTTCGGCTTCATTCTACTCCCTGTTATGTCCGACTGCAATAGTTACCGGCCACCGTCCTGGCTATTTTGTGCTAACCCGGCCGCCGGGTGTGGTAGAATGTGGTGGCGCATTGAAAGGGGCCTATATTGATTTATATCCTGGCCGGGCCGGATGATTTTTCCATTGGTGAAAGGCTCGGTGAGATAAAGAAGGGGCTGGGCGACCCATCCATGCTTTCGGTAAACACCACTATACTGGAGGATGCCCAGCTAACTCCAGGCCAGCTCAGGGCGGTTGCCGAGACTGTCCCTTTCCTTTCGGAAAAGAGGCTTGTTATCGTAAAGGGTCTGCTGGAGATGTTTGAGCCCAAGGCCAGGCGGGGGCGGCAGAAGAAAATCGCTGCCGAGGCGTCCAGTGACTACCAGCCGTTTGTCAGCTTAATCGGTGGCCTCCCCGGTAGCACGGTGCTGGTGTTGATAGACGGTGACGTGACCGGCAAGAACCCCTTGCTCAAACAGCTCCAGCCCCAGGCAGAGTATAAATCCTTCCCCCTGTTGAAAAATGACAGGCTGCGTCTCTGGATTCAGAGGCGGGTCAAGCAGCAGGGGGGCAGCATCTCTGTCCAGGCAGGGGCTTTGCTGGCCCGGTTGGTGGGCAGTAACCTGTGGATTATGTCAAGCGAAGTTTCCAAGCTGGTAACGTTTACCAATGGCCGTGGCATTGAAGAAGACGATGTCAAGTCTCTAGTCAGCTACAGCCAGCAGGCCAGCGTCTTTGCCATGGTTGATGCCATTGTCGATTCCAGGGCCGGGCGGGCACAGCAGGTGCTGCAGCAGCTGCTGTCGGCCGGCATGGCTCCCTCCTATCTGCTTTTTATGCTGGTGCGGCAGGTACGCCTGCTTGTCCGCACCAAGGA
>DAOWDO010000064.1 GCA_030638985.1 Dehalococcoidia bacterium
CCTTGAAGCGTACGTCTTTTTGCAGCAGGCGATGGGTTCCTATACAGATATCCACAGAGCCGTTAGCCAGCCCGCTGGTGATGGCCGATTGCTCCCCGGTGCTTTTAAAGCGGCTGAGCACCTCTACCCGCACCGGGAAAGCACCCAGCCGCTCGGTAAAGGTGACGAAGTGCTGCTGGGCAAGCACCGTGGTCGGCACCAGCAGCGCGACCTGCTTGCCGTCCATAACCGCCTTGAAGGCAGCGCGGAGGGCAACCTCGGTCTTGCCGTAACCGACATCACCACAGACCAGCCGGTCCATCGGCCTGGGCCTGGCCATATCCGCTTTCACCTCCCGTTGAACCGACTCCTGGTCCGGGGTTTCAGCATAGGGGAAGGAAGCCTCCAGCTCCTGCTGCCACACCGTATCCGGAGAGAAGACGTAGCCGGACACTACCTCGCGGGCGGCATAGAGGGATATTAACTCCCGGGCGGCGTTCTCAGCCGATTCTTTTGCCTTACCCTTGGCCCGCGTCCACTCCTGAGCACCCAGCCGGCTGAGAACCGGCGGCCGGTCGCTGGCCCCGATGTATCGGCCGACCCGGTCTATCTGGTCGGTGGGGACATACAGCCTGTCCCCGGCGGCATACCTCAGCACCAGGTACTCCCTTTTTATGCGATTGGTGCTCATGGTAATGATGCCGCCAAAGCGGGCGATGCCGTGCTCAATATGGACGACATAGTCTCCAGGAGTTATGTCAACAGACAGCTTGTGCCGCGGCACCAGCCGCTTCTTCGCCAACCACCGCTGCTTGATGAAGCCAAAGAGCTCGTTATCAGTGAGCAGGTGGCTATCCCCATTGATAACCCAGCCCTGAGCCAGCAACCCCTGAACCAGCACCAGCGAGCCCCGGGGAGGGACCTGCCCCACCCCGGCGACCGGTGAGGCCAGGATGTCTGCCTCAGCCAGCAGCTCCGATAAACGGCTGGCCTGATGGCTGACCAGGATGAGGCGATGTTTTTCCCCCAGAAGCTGCTTGACCTTCTTGATAAAAACGGGTAGCCGGCCGGCATAGCTGGCGGCGGCGGTAAAGTCCAGCCGCTCTGCCGAATCGCGGCCAGCCAAACTGGTAAGCGCCAGACTCCGGTATTTCTTCACTGCCAGCTCAAGCTCCGGCCAGGTAAAGTACGGTCTGGGCAGACTATGTGGTATCTCTCCCTGCTCCTGCTTCTCCTTTAGCAATCCTTCGGATTCGGTATCGACAAACTCGGCTGTACTCCGGATAGAGGATGGTTCATCCAGCACCAGCAGCGCCGACTGCGACAGGTAGTCCAGAATACTGCCCTGATTAACTGACAAAGCAAGGAACCGGGTGTTGGCCGGCCCGACATCAATCTCTGATATTGCTTTCATTGAGCGCTGACTTTGTGGGTCAAAGAGGCGGAGGCTATCCACGGTGTTGCCAAAAAACTCAATTCTGACGGGCAGCCGGCTGGTAGGTGGATAGACATCAACAATACCACCGCGGTGGCTTACCATCCCCGGTGCCTCAACAATGCTCTCCATCTGGTAGCCGACGGCCTGCAAGCGGCGCAAGAGGCCGAAGGGTTCCACCCCGGCTCCCATCTCCACCCTGTCCCAGGCAGAGGCAAAATCACCATGGGCAGCCACCTTCTGCATCAAGGCCGCAGCCGAAGCAATGACGAGGGGCGGCGCTCCGTTGCCTCCGTAGCCGGTAAGCACCGAGAGAACCCGTATCCTCTCCAGCTCGGTTGAGCTGTCCGAGACGACAGACTGGTAGGGTAAGGCATCAGGTTCGGGAAAGCGCCAGACCTGCTGCGGGCTGAGCCAGCTGGAAATCTGTTCCTCAAGCTTCCGGCTGTTCTCCGGCTGAGCGGTAACAACCAGTATCGGCCGCCGCAGTTCATGGAACAGGGCAGCCAAAAAATAGGGCTTGGCGGCATCAAGCAACGATGCCTCAACCATACCGTCGGACTGCTTCAGGCTCAGGAGCAGCTGGCGGTAGACCGGCATCCCCCTTATCAGATGCAGTAGTTTGACCAACTTCATGTAACTTGCCAAACGCCTCTAGGGCTAGCCAAAACGGACTAGCCCCTAGCCAAAATTGTAGCACAACCGCCTTCCTTGTCCAACCCGGCGCGCCTTGATATAATGGGGCAGAACAAATGACCAAGTCATCTTTAACTTACAAACGCATTGTCGCCAAGTTCGGCACCAACCTGCTTACCGGTGGCGAATACTGCCTGAACCACGATATTATGGCAGAGTTAGTCAGCCAGGTAACCCGGCTCCACCAGCAGGAACGAGAACTGGTTGTAGTATCATCCGGTGCTAT
Source organism: Dehalococcoidia bacterium (assembly GCA_030638985.1). Lineage (GTDB taxonomy): Bacteria > Chloroflexota > Dehalococcoidia > Dehalococcoidales > DAOWLH01 > DAOWLH01. The sequence continues at coordinate 2,337 of DAOWDO010000064.1, forward strand.
TGCCGCCGGCAGGCACAAACTGGGGCTGGCCGGACATTTGAAGGGTGTCCCCTACAGGCAAGTGCTGGCCTCGCTGGGGCAGAGCCGCCTGATGAATGTCTATGAGCAACTGTTTGACCGTCACGGGATTGCCGTGGCTCAGGCACTGCTGACCAAGGCTGACCTCTCCAATCGCTCCGGTTATCTCAACGCCCGTAATACCTTGCTGGCTCTGCTGGAGCTAGGTGTGGTATGTATTGTCAACGAGAATGACGTGGTGGCGGTTGACGAAATCCAGGAGGCCAAGTTCGGTGACAACGATAACCTGTCCGCCATGGTGGCCAACCTGATCGATGCCGACCTGCTGATTATGCTCACTGACATCGGCGGCCTCTACGAAGCCGACCCCCAGCACCACCCGGAGGCACGCCTCATCAGGCAGGTGGACCGCATAGATGCCAAGATTGAGAGCCTGGCAGCCAGCACTCCGAGCAAAATGGGTACCGGTGGCATGGCCACCAAGATAGAAGCCGCCAAGCTGGCCACGATTTCCGGAGTGACAGCGGTTATCGCCGATGGCCGGGAACCGGATGTTATCGTCCGGCTGGCATCGGGGGAGTCCATCGGCACCAGATTCCTGCCGTCTTCTTCAAAACTGGAAAGCCGCCAGCGCTGGATCCTGAGCGGTCTCTGCATACGTGGGAAGCTGGTGGTGGACGAGGGGGCGGCGGTGGCACTGAAGAAAAACAAGCGGAGCCTGCTGGCCACCGGCATCAGGCAGGTAGAGGGCAGATGCCAGCGCGGTGATATCGTCAACATCTACGACCCCAATGGAATCAGGATAGGCTCTGGCATTGCCAATTATAGCTCGGCCGATATTGAGATTATCAAGGGTAGCCACTCAGAGCAGATCGTCAAGCTACTCGGCTATGACTATGGTGCCGAAGTGGTGCACCGCAACAATCTGGTAATTTACTAAAGGAGAGAGACCCGATGGCCACTGGCAAGCTCTATAGTACCCACGACAAGCAGTTCTTAGCTGAGGTTGACTATCAGCTCCACAATAAGTCGCCACAATACTGGTGGGGTGAGCTGACCCTCACCGAATTCCAACGCCTCCGCGATGGTGACGGCTACGTAATTGAGCTGGCGGACGGGCGCCGGGGTAAATGCTTCCTTAAGAAAAAGGTCAACCGGGCAGTGCATGGCCTGTTGCCGCTTTTTTGCTACCACTTTACGGGCGAAGGGTCGTTGGAATAGGTAATAAGGTTATTAAATGGGAATCCATTACGGCAACGGCTTCGGCCTGGTCTACGACAAAGAACTTGACAAGCCCATCGCCAAGGTTAACTACTCGCTCATCGAGACCGACGCGACCAAATACACCAGAAAGAGGTGGTGGGGGGAGTTCTCCACCGCTAAAGTTATAAAGCGAACCGGCAAATACGTCATCGAGATGGAAGACGGCCGCAAGGGTGACTGTGTCGTCTATACCAACTCAGAAGCACAGCAGGGACAAGGTTCCCAGTACTTTTACCACTTTAACGGCAGAAGCGCCCTGCGCCGGAAGTAAAGACCACCCGGAACCGCTGATTACCCGGACAACCCCTCCGGTTGCACTACCCGGGGATAAGCCCTTGAATCCCGTCCACCGTAGCAGTAAAATGCTAGGCTAGGGGGACCAGGAGCACTCCCCGTAAATGATAACCTCTTTGCCCCATAAAGGAGTAAATATTATGAAAAGCGATATCCTGGAACTGGAAACCAGAGCCAAAGCGGCCAAGGCGGCCTCACGGTGTTTGGCTAACCTGGCCACCGGGGTTAAAAATAAGGCTCTTGGCAATATCGCCGATGACCTGCTATCCCGGAAGGACGAAATCCTGGCCGCCAACGAAGCTGACTACAAACGGGCTGAAGCTTCCGGAATGAGCGCTGCCATGCTTGACCGTCTCCAGCTGACCGAAGACCGTCTTGGGGCCATGGCCAGCGATGTGCGGGCGGTAGCTGCCCTGCCCGACCCGGTGGGTGAATTTTTTGACATGCGCACCCTGCCCAATGGACTGATAATAGGCAAGAAACGGGTGCCCCTGGGCGTTATCGGCACCATCTACGAGAGCCGCCCCAACGTCACCATAGATATCTCCAGCCTGTGTTTAAAGTCAGGCAACGCCATCATCCTGCGCGGAGGCAAGGAGGCAATACACTCCAATGCCACCCTGGCCAGGGTGGCACAGCAGGCGATAGCCCGCGCGGGCGTGCCCGATGGCGCCATCCAGTTCATCGAGAACACCAACCGGGCACTGGTGAACCATATGCTCCGTATGAGTGAGGTCATCGACCTGATTGTCCCCCGGGGTGGTGCCAGGTTGATAGAGTTTGTCCGGGAAAATGCTGCCATGCCGGTGGTCGCCGGTGGTATCGGCGTCTGCCACACCTATGTCGATCGCGCCGCTGATATCGCCAAGGCGATAGCTATCGCCGTTAATGCCAAGGTGC
>DAOWDO010000081.1 GCA_030638985.1 Dehalococcoidia bacterium
CCCCTCAACCCCGCGGGCAACGTCGGTGTCCTCAATGCGGACGATAAAGCTGCCGCCGTTGTGCCGGGCAAAGAGCCAGTTAAATAAAGCCGTCCTTATGTTGCCCCCGTGGGGATAACCGGTGGGGCCGGGGGCATAGCGGACACGAACTGGTTTGGTTCCCTTGGCTTTGCTCATCAGGCTATTATATTACTTCGCCGGCTGACATTCTACAGTCCTTAGCGCCTGCTCCAAATCCGCCGGAAGCTCCGAGACAAACTCAACATGCTCACCGCTGGAGGGCAGCTTTAATCCCAGCCTGTGGGCATGGATAAACTGCCGTGCCAGTAGGTCCGTCTTTCCACCATAGGTGGCATCGCCTGCCACCGGGTGCCCGATAGCAGCCAGGTGAACCCGTATCTGGTGAGTGCGTCCGGTCTCCGGTTTAACTTCAAGCAGCGTGTAGCCGCCGATGTACCTGACAACGTGATATCCTGTGCGCGCCGCCCGTCCCCGAGCTACAACCGCCATTTTCTTGTGGTTGCCCGGATGGCGCCCGATGGGGGCATCGACGAAACCCCTCTCGGGAGACAGGTGCCCCCTGACCAGCACCAGATAAGTCTTGGCCACGGTCCGGGCTTTGAACTGGTCGGCCAGCTTGCCAAGAGCCGACTGGTTCTTGGCTACCAGTATCAGCCCGGAGGTATCTTTATCCAGCCGGTGTACTATGCCGGGACGCACCCTATCATCACCAAAGGGTAAATCAGGTAATCTGGCAAGAACAGCGTTAACCAGGGTATGACTACGATGTCCCGGTGCCGGGTGGACGGTCATACCCGCTGGCTTATCGACGACCAGCAGGTCATCGTCCTCATAGAGTATATTGATTGGAATATCCTCCGGGTTCAGGGAGCTTGGTTCGGGAGGCGGCACAACCACCGTCAAACGGTCACCCGCAGAAAGTCTCAGGCCAGCCTTGGCCAACCGGCCATTTACGGTGACGAATCCGCCGTCAATGAGCTTTTTGGCTGATGTCCGGGATATTTCCGGGACCTCCTCAGCAATAAAGACGTCAAGGCGGACACCTGTTTTACCCGCCACCAGGTCTACTACCTTATCCATGTCAGCATCACCGCTCCTTGATGAGCAGGAAAGCCAGCAGCAAGGCACCGACGACTACTGACGAATCAGCGACATTGAAACTCGGCCAGATACCAACATCGATAAAATCGGTGACATAGCCTACTCTCAATCGGTCAATCAGGTTGCCCACGGTACCACCGAGGATTAGGCCCATGGACAGCTTTCCCGGCGTGGTGCTCAAAAAATGGACATGACCGTGCAGAAATACAATCAAAAAAAGCAGAAGGCAAACTCCGAAGATAGCAAACGCTGTCCACAGACCAGACTGGTCGGGGAACAAACCAAAGGCAACACCGGTATTACGGCTATGGGTCAAGCGAAAAAATCCGGTTTCAGGCACCGACTGGCCAACGGCAAGGTAGGACCTTATCCAGAGCTTGCTGAGCTGGTCGACGACGACCACCACCAGGGCAGTAATAAAGGGAACCGGATTACGATGCCAGAAACCAAAAAGGTTACTTAGCTTTTGCATTCTTTGTCTTGGTAGCACAGCTCATACATAACCTTGCCTGAGGTAGTGCTTCCAACCGAGCCGGCGCTATGGACTGTCCGCACAGTTCACATAGTCCATAACGTCCCTCATCAAACTTCTTCAGTGCGCTCTCCACATCAGCCAGCTGTTCCAGTATGCGCTTCTCCAGCGCCATCCGATTCTCCAACTCAGCAGTCTCGGTAGCTTCCTCTTCTCTTTTACCAAAAGGGCTACCCTCACGCCTTTCATTCGTCTGCTGGCTGGCTCTTATCTGCTCCAGATGCTCGGCCAGACGCTTACGGTCATTTTCCAGACGAAGGCGTATTATCTTAAAATTCGTTATAGTCACTTGCTGATACCCTCCATTCAACCATCCTATCAACCAACCTATATTTATGTACCTTTTTGAAAAGCTGAGAGTGGGTTTTGATCCTGTACCGACTGCCTTGAAAAAGATGGTGTTACCGGTTTACCAGATGGGCGTCTCTGGTGCCAACCGACTGTCACATAGCATTTTAAGCTGGTTTAGCCAGCCGTTGATTCCGATAAAGCTTCCTTCAATGCAACCGGTAGCCATGAGTATAGCCTAAGTGTATCCTATTTGAGCTATATAATCAATACCCTAATTGATTATATAGCTCAAATTATTTGTAGGGTCTCACTCCTGCAGCACTTATTGCCAAAGCCAGTCATATAGCTTATAATCATGGAGTTCACTGCAGGATTGATGAACCTTTCAGTTCAGTTAGCACCACAGAACAGGCACGGGCTGCTCCTTGCAAACCCGGTAATGACAGCTTCGGGCACTTTCGGCTACGGTACCGAGCCAGATCACCTGATCGATATTCAAAGGCTGGGGGCGATTGTCTGCAAGGGAACTACCCTGGAAGCACTGGACGGCAACATTCAGCCAAGGCTGGTTGAGACTGCCAGCGGCTTGCTAAACTCCATCGGGTTGCAGAATATCGGTGTCGAGGCGTTAATCAGGGAGAAGGCGCCAATCTGGGCCAAGTGGCGGGTACCAGTCATCGTAAACATCGCCGGAAAGACCGTTGACGACTATGCCAAGTTAGCCCGCACCCTGGATGGAGTAGCCGGAATAAGCGCCCTGGAGGTGAACATCAGCTGCCCCAATATCAAGGCCGGAGGTGCTGAATTTGGGGTCGATGCCCGGTCGGCGGCAAGTGTAACCAGCGCCGTCAGAGAGGTCACTGCCCTGCCGGTACTGGTCAAGCTAACCCCCAACACCGGCAACATAGCCGAGATAGCCGCCGCCGTTGCCGAAGCCGGAGCTGATGCTATCTCACTTATAAACACATTAAAAGGCATGGCCATAGATACAGACAAGCAGCAGCCACTGCTGGGCAGTATCACCGGGGGCTTATCCGGGCCGGCCATCAAGCCGGTGGCGCTGGCCATGGTCTACGAAGTAGCAGGAGCAGTGGACGTGCCAATCGTCGGTTGTGGCGGCATTACCACCGCCGGCGATGCCATCGAGTTCATCATGGCTGGTGCCAGCGCCATCCAGGTAGGGACAGCTACTTTCATCAACCCCCACGCCCCCATCGATATACTGGAGGGCATAATGAATTTCATGGTGGAACGGGGAATCGAAGATATCAATAAACTCATCGGTGCCGCCCGTCGCTAGCCAGAAGGCCATTCCCATGCCCCCGGAATAGAAAGGGACGGATGAAAGGTGGCCAAAAGAGGAAGCGGACTGATTCTACCCATCGCGGTGTCTCTATTAGCCTGTGGTTTATTGGGCTGCAGCCAGCCGCAGCCGGAAGTAGTGTCCAACCGCAGCGAGCCTTTCCCCAAGATAGATGAATATATCCAGCAGCAGATGGAGTATGGGGACATCCCCGGCCTGTCGGTAGCCATAGTTCAGCACGGCGAGATTCTTTATCTCAAGGGGTTCGGTGTCACCAGCCTTAGCAACCCTTCGCCGGTGACCCCTCAGACGGTCTTTGACCTGGCATCGATAAGCAAGTCATTCACCGCTCTCGGAGTGATGCTGCTGGCCAACGAAGGTCTTATTGACCTGGATACCACCGTGCAGCACTATCTGGCCGACTTCCAGCCAGACGACCCGCGAGCATCACAAATCACCGTACGCCAGCTACTCAACCAGACCAGCGGTTTGCCGGGAACCTTCTCCGAGCCTCTAATCTATTATCAGGGCAGCGATGCCATGAGGAAGATGCTGGCTGCCGTAAACCGTGTGCACTTAAACCAGGAGCCGGGTTTGTCTTTTGAATATGCCAATATTAACTATGCTATCCTGGGGGCACTGGTAGAGAGATTATCGGGGGTCACCTTTGAAGACTACATGCAACAAGAAGTCTTCACGCCGATGGGGATGACCAGTACCACCCTC
>DAOWDO010000084.1 GCA_030638985.1 Dehalococcoidia bacterium
CCTGGAGACCGACCTGGCTATTAAGACGGGTCGGTATGAGCCGGAGCTTGCCTTAAGTATCCTGGTTGCTGATCTGTGTCGGTAGCCGATGAGACCCTTGGTTATTGCCTTGCGTGCCCCGCAGGTTGAAGCTATAATCTGGCCGACCGCCGGCTTAAGAGCGGGGAACTTGTCATGAGGACGGACAGAGAACCAAGGCGACCGGTGCTGACGGTAGATTTGGGTGGCACTAAAATAGCTTCTGCTGTTATTGATGCCGGTAGTGAGGTGCTGGCCAGGGATCATCGCCTCACCCGGGTTGATGAGGGGGTGGAGGCGGTCATCGGGCGCATATTTGAGGTGGTGGAGAGCCTGCTTAAAGAGAGCAATCCTGGCCCATCCCAACCGGGCAGCATCAGCATCGCCGCCGCTGGTGCTATTGATTCCGTAAAAGGTGTTGTCACCCTGTCGCCCAATCTTCCCGGCTGGTGCAATATCCCGCTGCGGGACCAGGTGGCCGAGCGGTTCGGGATGGATACTTTTCTGGTCAACGATGCCAGCGCTGCCGCCCTGGCGGAACACCGGCTGGGAGCCGGCCGGGGGACGGACAACCTTATCTACATTACGGTCAGCACCGGCATCGGTGGCGGCATTGTTATAGGCGGCCAGCTTTACCTGGGCAGCAGCGGCGCTGCCGGGGAGATAGGTCATATGGTCATTGATTCGGGCGGCCCTGAGTGCTATTGTGGCCTCTCCGGCTGCCTGGAAGTGCTGGCTTCTGGCACCGCCATCGCCCGCGAGGCTAAAAAGCGCTTGCGTGATGGTCAAAACTCGGCACTTATTGGCCTTGTTGCCGGAAATATAGACGCCATCACTGCTAGAGAGGTGTCGCAGGCAGCTCAGGATGGTGACCGCCTGGCTGCTGAAGTGGTCGCCCAGGCGGCTAAATACCTCGGCATAGGTATGGCGGGCGTGGTTAATATTTTTAACCCCGATATTATCGTTTTCGGCGGCGGTGTATCCAAGATGGGCGACTTTCTTCTGGACCCGGTACGGCGGCTGGTGAGGGAGAAGGCCTTCTCAATATCGGCTCAGGCAGTCAGGATTGTAACCGCCGAGCTTGGCGATGATGTCGGCCTGCTTGGTGCCGCCATCTTTGCCCGGGAGCAGAAGATGGGCAGGCAGCCGGATGAAAATTGATAAGGCAGTGATTGTCGCCGCCGGCCGGGGCACCAGGTTTCTGCCGGTTACCAGGTCTATTCCCAAAGAGATGCTGCCGCTGGTAAACAAACCGCTGATACAGTACGCCGTGGAAGAGGTGGTTGCATCCGGCATCGAACGGGTGGTTATAGTGGCTGCGCCGGGCAAGCAATCACTGGTTGACTACTTCTCTCCGTCACCCGAGCTTGAGTCTTTTCTGGAAGAAAGGGGCAAAGCCGAACTGCTTGGTGAAATTCAGCGGCTTGGCCGGCTGGCGGATATTAGTTATGTCATCCAGGAGGAGCGGCTGGGGCTGGGCCATGCCGTACTGACGGCCCGGGACGCTGTCGGCGATGGGCCTTTTGCCGTCCTGCTTCCCGATGATATTATCGATAGCCGGGTGCCGGTGCTGAGGCAGATGATGGATGTCTTTGGCCGGTGCCAGGGCAATATTTTGGCTGTTCGGCGCATCGGCTATCGGGAGACAAGCAAATATGGCGTTATCAAGCCCAGAGAAGTTTCCCCCGGGCTGTATCGGGTCGAGGGTCTGGTGGAAAAGCCGGAGCCGGGCGAGGCGCCGTCGCAACTGGGCGTTGTCGGCCGCTATATCCTGATGCCCGAAGTGTTTGACGCTATATCGGCAACACCACCGGGCATTGGCGGTGAGATTCAGCTCACCGATGCCCTCGGATTTCTACTGGCAAAACAAGATATATATGCCCTTGAGTTTGAAGGGGTGCGCTATGATACCGGCACTCCCCAGGGCTGGCTTGAGGCACAGATTGCTTTTGCAATGAAAAATCCGGAATTGAGTCTGAAGCTCAAGCAATATCTGGGGCGTTTATTACAGGGTAGCCATCCTTTTAGGCGGGATGCCGGATAAGTTGCCGTTTCATTGACAGCTATTACCGGTTACACTAAAATCGTATGTAATTCTCTTGGTTGGATGGATGGCGAATTGACTGGTGATGAGGTCCGACAGGCTTTCTTGAGCTTCTTTGAGGAAAAGGGGCATATAATTGTCCCCAGTTCTTCTTTGATTCCTCATGGCGACCCCACGTTGCTGCTTACCAGCGCCGGCATGGTGCCGTTCAAGCCCTACTTTCTGGGGCAGGAAGTTCCGCCCGGCCCCCGCCTGGCCTCGTCCCAGAAGTGCTTCCGCACCACTGATATCGAATCGGTGGGCGATGCCAGCCACCTCACCTTTTTTGAGATGCTGGGCAACTTCAGCGTCGGCGACTACTTCAAGGAGGGGGCCATCAGCCTGGCTCTGGAGTTCGTTATCCGGCGCCTGGGGCTGCCCCGGGAGCGGCTGTGGATAACCATTTTTCTTGACGATGATGAGGCCTTCAAGATCTGGCGGGAGCAGGGTATTCCTGAGGATAGAATTATCAGATTTGGTGAGAAGGACAACTTCTGGGGGCCGGCCGGTGACTCCGGGCCCTGCGGCCCCTGCAGCGAGATACACTACGACTTCGGCCCCCAGTTCGGCTGCGGTCAAGCTTCCTGTGCCCCCAACTGTGAGTGCGGCCGCTTTTCTGAAATCTGGAACCTAGTGTTCGTGCAGTACAATCAGGATAGCGCCGGCAACCGCAGCCTGCTGCCCAAGCCGAGTATTGATACCGGTATGGGCCTGGAGAGGACCGCCGCCGTGGTGCAGGGCAAGACCTCGGTCTATGAGACCGACCTCTTTGCTTCACTGCTGGATAATATCTCCAAGTATATAGGTAAGAAGTATGGCTCCGATAATGAAGTAGATAAAGCTATGCGGGTGGTAGTTGAGCATGGACGTGCCTTAACTTTTCTTATTGCCGATGGTGTAAGGCCCAGCAACGAGGGGCGGGGCTACGTGCTGCGGCGGCTGCTGCGCCGGGCGGCCCTGTTTGGCAGGAGGCTGGGACTGGAAAAGCCATTCCTTAACCAGATAGCTGGTGCAACGGTTGGTAGTATGGCTAAAGTTTATCCTGAGTTACAGCAAAAGCAGGATAAAATCTATCAGGTTCTCGGAACTGAGGAAGCTCAATTCCGAGAAACTCTCAATACCGGCCTGGAGCTCCTGGACGACATCATGAGCCGGACGTCAGGTCAGGTGAGGAACAGGATAACCGGCAAAGAAGCCTTCAAGCTCTACGATACCTACGGCTTCCCCGTTGAGCTTACCCGGGAGATTGCCAAAAAGCAGGGCTTCTCCGTGGATATGGAAGGCTTTGAGCTGGAAATGGCCAAACAGCGGGAAAAAGCCAGGGCCAGCCATAAATTTGAGCTGGCAAAAAAGGTGGTTGTTCCTGAAGGGCTTGAACTCGGTAAGACTGAATTTGTCGGCTATAGCGAGTTAAAACAGAAAACGTCTATCCAGAAAATACTGGTTGAAGGCCGGCCCGTTGAGTCCATTGGTGAGGAGCAAGAGGCCAGCCTTGTTCTGGGAAGTACACCGTTTTATGCCGAGATGGGTGGCCAGGTGGGTGATATTGGCCTGATAAGCGGCGCTTCTGTTAGCTTTGAGGTTACCGCTACGGATTATATTGCCCCGGGGACGGTTGGCCACCTGGGGTCTATTTCCCGCGGGAGTCTATCGGTGGGCGATGAGGTTGAGGCCGAGGTTGATGGCGAAAGGCGGCTGGGTATCGCCAGAAACCACACCG
>DAOWDO010000047.1 GCA_030638985.1 Dehalococcoidia bacterium
CCTGATGGCCGGTGTTATCATTTGGTCTTGGAGCCAGCCTGTGCTCCGTTGGCTAAGTGAGGTGAGGCAATATGTCTCTGGATGCGGTCTATCTGTTGGTGTTAGTAATCTGTCTATTTATATCTGCCTTTTTCTCCAGCGCAGAAACGGCTTTTATCTCTCTGGAAGGCTTCCGCGTTCAACACATGGTGGAGACCAAAGTCAGGGGGGCTGGTCGGGTAGCCCGGCTGTTGCAACGGCCGGAGCGGTTTCTGTCAACAATCCTGCTGGGGAATAACCTGGTCAACACAGCGGCGGCCGCCCTGGGCACTCTCCTGGCGATAAACATCTGGGGGAAGGAGCAGGGCGTGCTGATTGCCACCTTCGGTGTCGCCATCGTCCTCTTGATATTCGCCGAGACTATGCCCAAGACCTTTGCCAACCGGCACGCCGAGAGGATGTCACTTCTTTTTGCGCGCCCGATTGAGATTATTTCCTGGATTCTCACTCCCTTTGTCGCTGTTCTTGGCTGGCTGGCTTCGGGGATGACCCGGCTGATCGGCGGGACACCGATGCCAAGGTCGCTGGTCAGCGCCGAGGAGATTCGCACCATGATTACCGTCGGCCACAGGGAGGGCTCCGTGGAGCAATCCGAAGCGGAAATGCTGCACGCCGTTTTTGACTTCGGTGACCGGCCGGTCAGCGAAGTTCTGGTGCCGCGACTGGAAATAGTCGGCGTGGAGAAGGGCACCACTCTGTCCGAATTTCTGGCTTTATATTCCGAATCTCCGATTTCCCGCTATCCGGTCTACGAAGAGAACATGGACAACGTGGTTGGTATCCTGTCCACCAAGGATGTGCTCATGGCATTAGCCAGGGGGACGATAAACAAGGAGAGCCCCATCGACGACCTTATCCGACCGGCCTACTTTACACCGGCGACCAAGCGCATCAGCGAGCTTTTTACCGAGATGCGTGATAAGAACTTCCGTATGAGCGTCGTCGTTGACGAGTACGGCGGCACCGCCGGTATTGTCAGCCTCAGCGGTTTGATGGAGGAGATAGTCGGCCCTGTCGGTGACGAAATGGCCGCCGCCGAGAAGGACTACGAGCTGATAAACGAGTACACCTTCCAGGTTGACGGCACTATGAGGATTGAGGAGGCCAACGAGGAGATGGGGCTGGAGCTGCCGGAGGGTGACTACGAGACCGTGGCCGGCTTCATTCTTCACCTGCTGGGCCATATCCCCAAACAGGGCAAGCAGCTGAGGTTCAAGGGCTTGAAGATAGTCATCACCAAGATGAAGGGAAAGAAGATAGAGGAAATCCTGCTGACCAAGGAAAAAAAGAGGGACGGATCGCCCGCGGGCTAGTTTTGGACAGTGCTTTGATGAAAGAACTCTTAGCTTAGGAAAGATGCATGTATCGCCTGCGAGTCAGGTTCAAGCGGGGGGCAGAGGTCAAGTTTATCTCCCACCTGGATTTAATCCGGCTGTGGCACCGCGCCCTTCGCCGCGCCGGTGTGGAGCTGGCCTATTCAGAGGGCTTCAGTCCGCATCCAAGGATATCCCTGGCTGCTCCCCTGGCCCTCGGTATTACCAGTGATAATGAGTTGATGGATGTTCTTGTATCAGGCTATATATCCCCGCACGCCTTTACCGCCGGCGTCGGCCGGCAGCTACCGCCGGGCGTTGAAATAGTGCAGGCATACCAGATAGCGCCGACCCTGCCGTCGCTGCAATCACAGGTCCGCTACGCCGAATATCTGGTTGAGGTAAGGGCTGAGGCCGGGCCCGGGCAGGTTACCCGGGCGCTTTCTTCGCTGCTGTCCACGGAGAGCCTGCCCTGGCAGCATCAGCGGGATACCGGTACCAGGAGCTACGACCTGAGGCGTCTTATCGACGACCTGTGGCTCAATGGCTGGCAGGGTGATATTGCCAGCATCGGTATGCGGCTGCGCTGTGACAGCGCTGGCTCGGGAAGGCCGGAGCAGGTGATTAAGGCCCTGGGCCTGGCCGAGCCGCAGAGCATTCACCGTACCAGACTGATACTGAAAACGAGCTGATTTCATTGACAGAATCCGATAATACCAGAATCCACCAGAAACCGGACCCGGAGAGGCAGCGGCAGGCCGGGGAGTATGCCCGAATCAGGCGCTACCTGGGCGGTAGTGACCTGGCGCTGGTTGCTATTACCCTGGCAGTGCTGGTCTTCGGCGGCCTGTCGGCGAGGCTGGTCGGCGACGTCAGCCTGCCCGCTGTGGCGGCGGCTGTCATCTACCTGATTATCCTCGTGGCGGCCTACGGGCTGCTTTCGGCCCCGTTAGGCTATTACCGCGGCTTGGTTCTCCCCCGGCGCTACGGTTTGTCCCACCAGAGCTTCACCGACTGGCTGGCCGACCTGCTTAAGGCCGGTGCCTTGGCTGCCGTGCTGGCTTGTGGTATGGTGGCTGCCATTTACTGGCTGATGACCGTCCTGCCCGATGCCTGGTGGCTGGCCGCCTGGGGGCTTGTCGTCCTGGTCAGCCTGGTGCTGAGTGTTCTGGCACCGGTTATCATCATCCCCATATTCTTCAAGATGAAACCGCTGGCCGATGGCGAGCTCAGGCAGCGGCTGGAGAGGCTGGCCGAGCGGGCGGGTGTCGCCGTCGGCGGCATCTATGACATAGAGTTTAGCCGAAAAGGAACTACGGCCAACGCCGCCATGATGGGGGCCGGCAGGACGAAAAGAATAGTCCTGAGCGATACCCTGCTCGACCAGTATTCGCTGCCGGAGATAGAGGTGGTCATGGCCCACGAGATGGGGCACAACCGTCACCGGGATATGCTGCGGCTCTTTGTTTTTCAGGCGGCGATACTGCTTCTGGTCTTCTACGCCACCAGCCGGATTTTTGAAGTCAGTATCGGCCCGCTGGGTTACAGCGGCCCTGCCGATGTGGCCGCATTACCGCTGCTGATATTGATATTCGGCGTCACCAGCATGCTGCTATCGCTGGTCGCCACCGGCTACGGCCGCCGTATAGAAGCGGCCGCTGATGCCTATGCCCTGGAGCTCACCGGCGACCCGGATTCGTTTATCAGCGCCATGACCAGGCTGACCGACCAGAACCTGGCGGAAGCCGAGCCGAACCGCTGGCTTGAGATTTTATTCCACGACCATCCCAGCTACCGCAGCCGGGTGAATATGGCCCGATATTATGCCGCCCGCAGGCACGAGCGGTGAAGGAGAGCTTGTGGCAAACAGGATTATACTGGTAAGACACGGCGAGACCGACTGGAATAAAGAGAAGCGTATTCAGGGCGGCCTGAGTAATACCCCGCTAAACGACCTGGGCCGCAAGCAGGCGGAGAAGCTGGCGCTCAGGTTGAGACAGGACGACATCCGGGCGGTCTATTCCAGCCCGCTTGTCCGCTCCCTGGATACCGCCCGCGCCATAGCCCGCTACCACCGGCTTGAGGTGTCCATCGAGCCGTCGCTGCGGGAGATCGAGGCCGGCGAACTGGAGGGGGTGACCACCAGTGATATGGGCAGGCGGCTCAGCGAGCTATTGACGCAGCATGGGGTGGCCACCAGGCTTCCCGGCGGTGAATCGCTGGCCGAGGTGCAGCGGCGCAGCTGGGACGCTGTCCGGCGGTTGAGCCGGCAGCACCCCGATGGCGTCATAGTGCTGGTCAGCCACTACTTTGTCATCCTGGCTGTCGTCTGCTCGCTGCTGGGGCTGCCTCTTCCCCGGATCAGGCGGCTCAGATTGAGCAACGGCAGCATCAGCATTATCAGCCTCGATGGCCAGCTGCCGTTGCTGGAGCGGTTCAACGATGTTGAGTATTAAGGTTAGTAGTTTGTCGCTCAATATTTAGGTGGTTGATAATATTACTATTAGGCGTAGGTTAAGGGTAACAGTTCATAGCTTGATGCCAGTAATTGTAACGCAGGCTGCTGCTTTGGCTTTTCCGGAGAAACCGAGGAATTGTATCTTGGCATAATCAAGAATATATAAGGATTATTAAAGAAGGCGTTCTAGTGTCTCGTCTCTCCAGTCTGCCTGTCTTATTATACTTCTTAAAGTACCTACCGGTATTTCCCTCTTATTGAGAGGAACTACCACTGTAAGAGATCTATGTTTCAATTTTTTTCTAAAAACTTGATGGCTCCCTCTCTTGGATTTACTCCTTGGGTGGAAGCCATCTCTGGTTAGAGCTAAAATGACCTCTCTACTACTTAGTAGCCTCATGGTTTAACCAGGATGCTTGATTCCGCCTTAGTAGTAGGAGGAGTTGGGAGCCTCCGCCTTAGTTGCGTTATAAATGCACTGGGGATAATTGCCTCGTCTGAAGGGATAAGTTTAATGCCTCGCTCTTTAAATACTTGTTCTCGTTCACCCTCTTCTTCCAAAGTATTTAGATATAGCTCAAGGGCATCACCTAAATTTTCTACGGCGGCCTGTGCGCTATCGCCACAACTAGCAATATCAAGGTCTGGACACCACGAAGAAAAATGCTTGTCTTCCTTTGTCACTACAATAGTGCATACAACATCTAATACTGGCAATTTTACCCCCCTTTCCCACATAATAATACTACAACTGTAATATTATCACAAGTTGCGTGGATTTTCTGTATAGCACTTGCTCATGCTGTTGTCAATAGGGTATTGGTTCTATGAGGCATAAAATTATTGTATAATTTCATTTCGCAACAAGCTGAATCTTGCCCCCCTTGTCCCCGCCCACTATAATTGGCACTGACATGGCAAACAAGAATGCCACCCTGGGGCAGCGGGTCGTCAAGTTCATCCGGCAGCACGGGCTGGCGAGTGGCGGCTCCCGCCTGCTGCTGGCCGTGTCCGGCGGCGCCGACTCCACCTGCCTGCTCCATGTCCTGGCCGGGCTGAAGGCAGAGCTGGGTGTAGAGCTGCACGTAGCCCACCTTGACCACCAGCTGAGGGGGGCCGAGTCGGCGGCTGATGCCGTCTACGTGGCCGGGCTGGCAAGCTCTCTCGGTATGCCGGTAACGGTAGAGCAGCGCGATGTCAGAGCCTATCGGGATAAGCACCGCATCTCGCTTGAGGAGGCGGCCAGGGAGGTGCGCTATCTGTTTCTATCCGAGGTCGCCGGCAATATCGGTGCCGGTAGTGTCGCCACCGGCCATACCCGGGACGACCAGGTGGAGACGATACTGATGCACCTGGTGCGGGGAACGGGCACGCGCGGTCTTGTCGGCCTTAGACCCTGCAACCGGTGGCGGTTGGGGGATAACCAGATAGCCGTCGTCAGGCCGCTGCTTGAGGTAGGCCGCCGGGAGACGGCCGAGTACTGCCGGCAGCACTGCCTTGAGCCCCGCGCCGATACCTCCAACCTGTCGCTTTCGCCGCTGCGGAACCGCATCCGGAAGCAGCTGGTACCGCTTCTGGAGAGCTATAATCCACAGGTAGCTGATGCTCTGCTGCGGCTGTCGGCCGTCGCCGCTGATGAGATTGCCTTTCTGGATGAAGAGGTGGCCCGCCTGTGGCCCGGGGTCGTTCAACAGCGGGAGGGCGCGATAATCCTGGACAAGAAGGTTTTCAGACCACTGCCTCCCGCTCTGCAGCGGCACCTGCTGCGGGCAGCCATCGACGGGCTCCTGGGCAGTCTCAAGGACATTGAAACGCGCCACATCGAGGAGATAATGGCCGTCCTGGATAAGCCGGCGGGCAAGCAGGTCAGCCTGCCCGGTGGCCTTGTCTTTGCCGTGGAATACGAAAGGTACTTGCTGGGGAGGGGAGACTTCTGCCCCTTCCCTCCTCTGGAGGGTGAATTTACCTTAAATGTGCCCGGAGAAACACAATTACCCGGCTGGCGGGTCAGCGCGGCCATAATTGAGCCGGGGCGGGTGGCGGCAGAGGGCGGTTTCGTTGGACACCTTGACCTGGAGAGAGTGAGCGGTGAGCTTATGGTTCGCTGCGGCAAGCAGGGAGACCGTTTTTACCCGCTGGGCCTGGGCCATCCCAAGAAGCTCGGCCAGTTCATGATTGACGCCAAGATCCCCCGTGCCTGGCGCAGGCGTATCCCGGTTGTCTTTTCCGCCGGGCAAATCCTGTGGCTGGTCGGCTATCGGTTGGATGACAGAGCCAAGGTCACCGGAAAGACCGGGCGGGTCCTGCGGCTGGAGTTCACCAGGGTCTGAGGCTTACGCCGGTTTTACCGCCGAAACCCTGACGCTGGACACCGATTTTTCAATGCCGGCAATATCCTCTGCGGTTGCCCCAATCTTGTTGATGACTGCCTGGGCTGTGGGGTCATTGGCCATGCAATCGATGGAGAGGAAAGTTTCTTCAAGAACCCTGACCTCCTGGAATCCGGCTTCCCGGATTGTCTTCAGGTAGTCCTCTTTCATCAAAGCTCCGGAGATGCAGCCGATATAGGCGGCCGCCGACTGCCTGATGAAATCGGGTAGCTCCTTAAGCAGCACGATATCGGACACCATCAGCCGGCCTCCGGGTTTCAGCACCCGGAAAGCTTCCCCGAAGACCTGTCCCTTGTCCGGCGACAGGTTGATGACGCAGTTGGAGATAATTGCGTCCACGGAACCATCGGAGGCAGGCAGGTTTTCAATCTCGCCCAGCCGGAATTCCACGTTCCGGTAGCCGCCTTCTCTGGCGTTGGCTCTGGCCTGGTCAAGCATCTCCGGTGTCATGTCAACACCGATGACCCGGCCCTTTTCGCCCACTCTGCCAGATGCCAAAAAGGCGTCAAAACCGGCACCCGAGCCCAGGTCAAGGACGGTGTCGCCCTCTCTCAGTGAAGCCAGTGCCAGCGGATTGCCGCAGCCGAGGCCGAGGTTGGCTCCCCGGGGAACAGAGCCGAGTTCTTCCTCCGTGTAACCTATCTTTTTACCGATGTCCTCAGCTGTAGCCGGCTGGCCACAGCAGCAGGAGCCGCTCGTTTTGGCTATTTGGGCGTAGCCCTCTCTGACCACCTTCTTGATTTCACTCTCCTTCATTACCGGCCTCCATTATTTTAAAATATCCTTCATCATTGGACCCAGCATGTCTTTTATTGTTGCCGTGAAGTCGTCTGCCTTGACCAGAGCAATACAGCAGACCTTCTCTTCTGACTGACAGCTGATAACGGCAAGTTTATCGCCGGCCTTTATCCCGGCCTTATCCCGCAGCTCCTTGGGAAGAACAATCTGGCCCCGGCTATCGACGGTGGCGATGGCGCAAACCAGGCAACAGGCCGTAGCCTGGGCCGTCTTTTCGCTGTCACCCGGGGCATTGTCTTTTCGACTACTGCTCTCATTCATCTCTGACCTCCTGAACCTCTGATTAGTATAATAAATCAGATAATTCAGAATATCACGACATTTCTCACTTGTCAAGGGTTTATGGGAAAATATTTTCCGCCGGTCGATAATACCGACCGGGTTGGGGGTCGAATGCCGATTTTGGCTACAGAACCCGCTTGAGCCGCGGGTTGGCGGTGATGCCCGGGATGCGCCCCCTCTTGGCTATCGGCTTGCCGGCAACCTCGTGCAGGTCGGCGGTAAAATCAATCGGCCTGGCGCCGGTGATATAGCTGCCGACGCCGAAGCCGTCAACCGGCGCCTTCTCCTCCACAAACTGCCCGATGCGCTCGACGTCAAGCCCGCCGCTGACAAAGATCTGGACCCTGTTGAAGCCGGCCAGGTCGAGACGAGCCCTGACCTCCTTGACCAGGTCGACAGTGACCCCTCCCCGCTCCTTTGGGGTGTCCAGGCGGACGCTGCTGAGGCTGTCCTTTAACGCCTCGGCCACCCGCAGGCTTTCCTCGGCCTCGTCCTTGAAGGTATCCACCAGCGATACCCGGGCCACTTCCGGTGGCATGTGTTTATCGAAGGCCAGTGTTGCTTTAACCGTATCACCCATGACGATAATCAGGGCATGGGGTATGGTGCCCGCCGGTTCGATGCCGGCCATTTTGGCACCGGCGGTGCTGGAGCAGCCCTGACAGCCGCCGACA
>DAOWDO010000031.1 GCA_030638985.1 Dehalococcoidia bacterium
ATCGATGATGTCATCGACCCGGCCCGGACACGGCCCAGGCTAATCCAGGCGCTGGCCACGCTGGAGAATAAAGCCCAGGACAGCCCGGCTAAAAAACACGGCAATATTCCTCTATAATAGAGTGCTAAATGCCAAATGAAAAAGGGAAGGGATGACCTATGACAAACAGGCTGAAAATTACCGATTTGACCATGCGAGACGGGCACCAATCACTGCTGGCGACACGGATGCGCACCGAGGATATGGAACCCATCGCCGCCAAGATGGACAAGGCTGGCTTTTACTCCCTGGAAGTATGGGGCGGCGCCACCTTTGACGTGCCTACCAGATTCTTGAATGAAGACCCCTGGCAGCGGCTGCTTACCCTGAAGAAACTGGCCCTCGATACCCCCCTCCAGATGCTGCTTCGCGGGCAGAACCTGGTCGGCTACCGCAATTACGCCGACGATGTCGTTACCGCCTTCGTCGAGCACGCCGCCAGGACCGGGGTCGACATCTTCCGCGTCTTTGATGCCTTAAACGACGAGCGTAACTTTGAGACCGCCATTGCGGCCATCAAGGCAAGCGGCAAGCACGCCCAGTTGACCATATGCTACTCGCTGACCGAGACCAAGATGGGCGGGCCGGTCTACAACCTGGACTACTACATAGATAAAGCGCTCAAGATGCAGGAAATGGGTGCCGATAGCCTGTGCGTCAAGGATATGGCCGGACTGATTGCCCCTGACGACGCCTACAAGCTGATTAAAGCACTGAAGGCAGTGCTGAAGATACCGGTGCAGCTGCACAGCCACTATACCAGCGGCATGGCCTCTATGAGTATGCTCAAGGCCATAGAAGCCGGAGTGGACATCATTGATGCTGCCCTGGCGCCTTTTGCCCTGCGCTCATCACACCCGGCTATTGAGCCCATTGTAGCCGCGCTGCAGGGAACGGACAGGGATACCGGCCTGGACCTGGGCGTGCTTGCCGAGCTGGGGCAGTATTTTGAGTCCATCGCCCCCAAGTACCGCGACTTCTTGAGTGCCACCCGGATGGCAGTCATTGATACCGGTGTGCTGATGCACCAGGTCCCCGGCGGTATGATATCCAACCTGGTTGCCCAGCTAAGGGAGGCCAAGGCCCTGGACAGGATTGATGAGGTCTACGCTGAATTACCCAGGGTGAGGAAAGAGCTTGGCTATCCACCACTGGTGACACCGACCAGCCAGATTGTCGGCATCCAGGCGGTGCAGAATGTCCTCTTCGGGCGCTATAAGATAATCTCGGCCCAGGTAAAAGACTATTTCTACGGCCTGTACGGCCGGCCACCGGCCAGGGTTGACCCAGAGGTCCAGAAGACCGTGCTCAAGGGATATGGACGTGGAGAGACACCCATCACCGGCAGGCCGGGTGACATCCTCGAACCAGAGATGGACAAGGCCTTTACAGAAAGCAAGGATATTGCCAGGGATATCGGCGATGTCCTCATCTATGCCCTCTACCCGACCACCGGCATGCGCTTCCTCAAGTGGAAGTATGGCCATGAGACGCCGCCGCCGGAAACGAAAGCCAGGACACTGGAGGATATAAAGCGAGAGGACGAGCTAATAGCTAAAGCCAAGGCGGGCGTGCTGGCCGAGGCAGCAGCAGTAGCTGACCCACCGACAGCACCAGCCAAGGAGGCAGCGTCAGCAGCATCAACCGCCGAGGCCAAAGAAGGAGAGACCCCGGTACCAGCACCCATGCCCGGGCTGATTATCCGCTATGACGTCAAGGTCGGTGACGAGGTAAAGGCCGGTGACAATATAGTCGTCCTGGAAGCGATGAAGATGGCCATAGACCTGGCGGCTCCGGTTGACGGCCGGGTTAAAGCGATATACTTTAAAGCCGGTGACCATGTCGCCCGGGATAATGTCCTGGCAATCATAGGTTGATGGGGTTTGGCATCACCGGGCAATCGCCGATAGAGCAGGGGCTATCCTGGAGGGACAGGTCCTGCAGCGAGACATCGTAATTATGGCTAAGACGCTAGCCGAAAAAATACTAAGCCACAAGTCAGGGCTTGATGCTCGGGCGGGAGATATCGTGGTCGCCCAGGTGGACCTGGCCTTTGTCCAGGACACTACCGGGCCGCTGACTCTCAGGGAGTTTGAGGCCGGTGGTTTCGACCAGCTGGCCGATAAAGAAAGGACCATTCTCTTCCTTGACCACGCCGCTCCCAGCCCCAACCAACAGCTATCTACCGACCACATATTACTGCGCCGCTTTGCCGAGAAAAGAGGCTGTTTGCTCTCCGATGTGGGACAGGGCGTCTGTCACCAGATAGTGGCCGAGTCTTTCGCTCGCCCGGGGGACATTGTTGTCGGCGCCGATTCCCACACGGTAACCGCCGGCGCACTGGGCGCTTTCGCCACCGGCATGGGCTCCTCGGATATTGCCGTCGCCTTTGCTCTGGGCAAGACCTGGTTTCGGGTCCCGGAGACGATAAGGGTGGTGACCAGCGGCAGCTTCCAGAAGGGCGTCTATGCCAAGGACCTCATTCTGCACCTGATCGGACAGATTGGCGCCGACGGTGCCACCTACAAGGCGTTGGAGTTCGGCGGTGATGCCGTCGACCTGATGCCCATCTCCGACCGGCTAACCATAGCCAATATGTCGGTGGAGGCCGGAGCCAAGGCGGGGCTGTTCGCCGCCGATGACCTTACCCGTGATTACCTGACAAAACAGGAACGTGGTAACGACTACCAGCCCATTGCCCCCGATAACGATGCCAGCTATCAGAAGACCATTGATATTGATGCTGTCGGCCTGGAGCCAACGGTATCCCGGCCGCATTCTGTCGACAATACAGCCCTGGCGCGAGAGCTTGAGGGAACCAGGATTCAGCAGGTCTTCATCGGCACCTGTACCAACGGACGCCTGGAAGACCTGGCGGTGGCCGCCTCCATCCTGAAGGGCAAGAAACGCCATCCGCAAACCAGACTGATAGTTGCTCCGGCGTCACGCAAGGTGCTGCTTGAAGCCATTGAGACCGGCTACATAAAGACGCTGGTTGAGGCAGAAGCCGTAATTATCTCGCCCGGCTGTGGTGCCTGCCTTGGCCTGCACCAGGGGGTGCTGGGTGACGGTGAAGCCTGCCTGTCCACGGCCAACCGTAACTTCAAGGGGCGGATGGGCAATCCGGAAGCCTTCATCTACCTGGCCAGCCCGGCTACGGCAGCAGCAACGGCCATCACCGGTAGGATAACCGACCCCAGAGAGGTGCTCTGAATGCTCGAGGGAAGGGTTTTCAAGTTCGGCGATAACATCTCAACCGACCATATCGTGCCCGGGAGACTGGCTCATTTGCGCAGTAACCTGCCGGAACTGGCCAAGCACGTCCTGGAAGATGCCGACGCCACCTTCGCCAGCCGGGTGAATCTGGGGGATTTCCTCGTCGCCGGTGTCAACTTCGGGCTGGGCTCAAGCCGGGAGCACGCCGCCATGGTTATTAAGATGGCCGGCATGAGCGCCGTACTGGCCAAGTCGGTGGCCCGGATATTTTTCAGAAACGCCATCAACCTGGGCCTGCCGGTGCTCATCTGCGACACCGATGGTATTGACGATGGAGACGAGTTGCACATAGACCTGGCAGCCGGCACCATCCGGGACATAACAAACGGTAGCCAGCTCACCTTCAAAAAAATCCCCGAGATAATGCTGCGTATACTGGATGAAGGCGGGCTGATGCCCTATATTAAGAAATACGGAGACTTCAAGCTATAGACTGCTTCAAGGAGAGACGGCTTTATGACCTATAACATCACCCTGATACCCGGTGACGGCATCGGCCCGGAGATAACCGAGGCCACCAGAAGAGTCCTGGAAGCCACCGGGGTAGGCTTTAAATGGGAGGTTGTCCAGGCTGGCGCCGACGTTCAGGATGAATACGGCACCCCACTCCCCGGTCATGTCCTTGAGTCCATCAGGAAGAACAGAGTGGCCATCAAGGGGCCGGTGACCACGCCTGTCGGCTCCGGTTTCAGGAGCGTCAACGTTGCCATGCGCAAGGAGCTCGACCTCTACGCCTGCGTCCGTCCCTGTAAAAGCTATCCGGGGGCACCGACCCGCTATACGGATGTGGATATTGTCGTCGTCAGAGAAAACACGGAAGACCTCTATGCCGGCATAGAGTTTGAAAAAGGGACCCCGCAAACAGCCAGCATAATTGAGATGCTGTCCCAAAGCTCTGGTACCCAAATCAGGGCTGATTCCGGCATCAGCATCAAGCCCATTTCAGAGACGGCCAGCCGCCGCATTGTCCGCTTCGCCTTTGAATACGCCCGGAGCAACCACAGGAGGAAGGTAACTGCGGTGCACAAGGCCAACATCATGAAGTTCTCGGACGGACTCTTCCTGGCGACGGCCCGCCAGGTGGCTCAGGAATACCCCGATATTGAATTTGAGGATAGAATTGTGGACAACATGACCATGCAGCTGGTAAAAAAGCCGCGGCAGTTCGATGTCGTGGTGACCCCCAACCTCTACGGAGATATAATCTCCGACCTGTGCGCCGGTCTGGTCGGCGGTCTGGGACTGGCCCCGGGAGCTAACATCGGCGATGAGGCCGCCCTCTTCGAGCCGACCCACGGCAGCGCTCCCAAGTACAAGGGGCAGAACAAGGTCAACCCGATGGCTATGATGCTCTCCGGGGTGATGATGTTGAGCCATATCGGCGAAAAGGAGAACGCCCAGCGGCTGGAAAGGGCTATCGCCGACGTCATCGCCGGTGGCAAGAGCGTTACCTACGACCTCAAGCCGGAAGCGGAGCAGTCCCGGGCAGTGGGCACTTCCGAGGTGGCTGACGCCATCATTGACAAGCTCGGAGAGCAATAGCATGGCGAAGATTAGCATTATCGGTGCCGGTAATGTCGGCGCCAGCCTGGCCCAGCGGCTGGTGGAAAAGAGCCTGGGTGATATAGTCCTGCTGGATATTGTTGACGGCCTGCCCCAGGGCAAGGCGCTTGATATCCTCCAGTCAACACCGATTACCGGCGCCAGCAGCCGGATTACGGGCACCAGTAGCTACCAGGAGACGGCTAACTCGGATGTTGTCGTCATTACCTCCGGAGCCAGCCGCAAGCCGGGCATGACCCGCGATGAACTGCTGCAGACCAACGTCAATATTATTACCCGGGTAACCCGGAGTGCTACTGAACATTCCCCGGGGTGCATCATCATAATGGTCACCAACCCGGTAGACGCCATGACCTATCTGGCACTCAAGGTCAGCGGACTGGCGCCGAGCCGGGTGATGGGTCTTTCCGGCGTCCTGGATAGTGCCCGCTTTGCCAGCTTTATCGCCGCCGAACTGAAGGTGCCGGCAGCCGAGGTCTCTGCCTGGGTCCTGGGGGAGCATGGCCAGAGCATGGTCGTCATTCCCAGGCTGGCCAGTGTCAACGGTAAGCCCATAACAAAACTCCTGTCCCAGGAAGCCATCAACCGGCTGGCCAGTCGCACCGTAAACGGCGGTGCCGAGATTGTCGGCCTGCTCAAGGCGGGAAGCGCCTTCTATGCCCCCTCAGCCGCCGCCGCCAGCATGGTTGAAGCCATTGTCCTGGACAAGAAAGAAACCATGCCCTGTGCCGCCCATCTCCAGGGAGAATATGGCATAAGCGACGTCGTCATCGGCGTCCCGGTGAGGCTGGGCAGAGAAGGCATAGAGCAGATAGTTGAGCTAGAGCTAAGCCAGGAGGAGAGAGCCGCCCTGGTTAATTCAGCAGAGGCAGTCAGGGAGCTGATTTCCACCATGGTGCCTGGCTAGACGAAGAGGTGTCGCCCGATGCGCAACATAGAAGCCAGCGATATTACCCAAGCCGTTGCCCGGCTGTGCCAGCAAGCCAATTTTGAGCTGGGGCAGGATGTGCTGCAGGCGCTAAAGAAGGCACGCCAGCAGGAAGAGTCTTCCCTGGCCAGGGATATTCTGGACAATATTATCAAGAACGCCGGCATCGCCGGAGAGGACAAACTGCCCCTGTGCCAGGACTGCGGCACGGCGGTTGTCTTTCTCAAGGTGGGGCAAGAGGTTCACATCACCGGCGGTGACCTGTATGCCGCCGTGGCCGATGGCGTTTGCCACGGTTATACCGAGGGCTACCTGCGCAAATCAATGGTCAGCCAGCCCCTTTCGGCGAGAACCAACACCGGAGACAACACCCCGCCGGTTATTCATACCGAAATCGTTCCCGGCGATGCTTTGAAAATTGCCGTCATGCCCAAGGGAGGCGGCGCTGAGAACATGAGCCGGCTGGCCATGCTCAAACCCGGCGCCGGCAGTAAAGATGTTACCGACCTGGTGGTGCAAACCATGGCCGAAGCCGGGGGGAATCCCTGCCCGCCGCTGATTATCGGCCTGGGTATTGGCGGCACCGCCGAAAGAACGATGCTGCTGGCCAAGGAGGCGTTGCTGCGCCCGGTGGGCCAGCCCAACCCCGACCCTGAAGTAGCCGAGCTGGAGGAGGAGATTCTAAACAGGGTTAACTCCCTCGGGCTGGGGCCGCTGGGTCTGGGCGGTACAACCACTGCCCTGGCGGTGCACGCTGAGGTGATACCGACCCACATAGCCAGCCTGCCGGTAGCAGTCAACCTCCAGTGTCACAGCGCCCGCCATCAGGAGGTGGTGCTCTAAAATGGATGCTCTAGCCATTGCTTCGCCAATTAATGCCGGGGTAATTGACAAGCTCAAGGCCGGCGACCGGGTCCTCATCTCCGGCGTGCTCTACACCGCCCGCGATGCCGCCCACCAGAGGCTGGTTGAGGCGCTTGATAGCGGGAAAGAGCTGCCCTTTGACCTCAAGGGGCAGACCCTTTATTATCTCGGCCCGTCCCCGGCGAGGCCGGGGCAGGTCATCGGCTCTGCCGGCCCAACCACCAGTGCCCGCATGGACGGCTACACGCCACCGCTAATTGCCGCCGGTTTGAGGGCTATGATAGGCAAGGGCAGCCGCTCACCAGAGGTGAAGGAAGCCACCAGGAAGTACCGGGCCGTCTATTTTGTCACTATCGGCGGTGCCGGTGCCCTGCTCGCCCGGACTATTAAAAAAGCCGAGGTAATCGCCTATCCGGACCTGGCTGCCGAAGCCGTTATGCGCCTTGAGGTGGAAAACTTCCCGGCTATCGTCGCCAACGATATCCACGGGGGCGACCTCTTTGAGCAGGGTCGGGCCAGATTTCAGAGAGATAGCATATAGTCATCCCAATGTAACGGAGGTGGTCTATGGATTGCATTTTCTGCAACATTGCCGCCGGTAAGATTCCCAGCGATATATTGTATCAGGATGAAAAAGTGGTCGCCTTCCGTGATGTCAACCCCCAGGCACCGGTGCACCTGCTGGTCATTCCCAGAAAGCACATCGGCCAGCTTTCCGAGCTGACTGAGAAGGATACCCCCCTCATCGGCCACATGATTGAGGTAGCCAACCAGCTGGCCAAAAGGGAGGGTATTGCCGAGAGCGGCTACCGCCTGGTGATAAACTCGGGGAAGGAGGGGGGGCAGCTGGTACCACACCTCCACCTCCACGTGCTGGGTAAACGGCAACTGTCCGGCAGACTTGGCTAGCTGGCAGCCGATTTCTTTGAAGCCAAAAAGGTGAGCAGTCCGGCGATGCTCTTGGCATCGCAGATGGCACCCGATTCAATTA